>CACZTE010000253.1 GCA_902784045.1 uncultured Eubacterium sp.
AAAGAATCGGCTATGTACGCGGGGTTTTTAAATTGTGATGGAGATTATGTTGCGATTATGGACGCAGACTTACAGGATCCTCCTTCTATGTTGCCTAAAATGATAGACATTTTGGAATCGGGAGAGTATGATAGTGTGGCTACTAGAAGAACCAATCGAAATGGAGAACCGCCAATACGCTCATGGTTTGCAAAGATATTTTATAAAATAATCAATAAAATTTCAGATGCCGATATTGTTGATGGTACAAGAGATTTTAGATTAATGAATCGAAAGATGGTTGATGCGATTGTATCAATGAGTGAGGTTAATCGTTTTTCTAAAGGAATTTTCGGCTGGGTAGGATTTCGAACGAAATGGGTATCATATGAAAACGTGGAAAGAGTCGCAGGTAAAACAAAATGGAGCTTTTGGAAATTGTTTAAATATGCTGTAAATGGAATTATCAGTTTTAGTCAAACACCGCTCAACATCGCTTCGTGGTTGGGGTCCATCATGACGATTATTTCTTTTTTGGCGATAATATTCATTATTTTTAGGAAAGTTAGTCTGGGTGATTCCATTGCCGGATGGGCCTCAACGATATGCGTTATTGTCTTTATTGGAGGAATTCAACTGATGATTCTTGGTATTATAGGACAATATTTATCAAAAACATATATGGAGACAAAAAATAGACCGCACTATATTGCTTCAGAAAGTAATATTGAAGAGGTTAAATATATTGGATAATGCAAAAATATTGCATAAAAAATTATTCTTTAATTAGAGTATGTTAAATGGCGCCTAAACCGCTGGCTAAGCTCATAAGATAACAACTATTTAGAATCGTTTTTTACCGGAATGAGCAAAAATCTAAGTTTCTTCAAAAAAATGAGTGCACAAATAAAACAATCAGTCTCATTTAGAAATCTTGGGATTGCTACGATGGAGATTCTTCTTGAACCAGGTGAGTTCCTTCTCAGAATGAGCATTAGAATGAGGTGTTTTGGAACGATGTAATATATCCATCAGAGATTTCGATGTTCCATCGAACTTTTTGTTTCAACGCTTGAGAGAAAATTTGGAGATATGATAGCTTCGGTAAACAAAGGCGACATTGTATTTTGGATTACGGTAAAGGTTGAGAGCATGGATTCTTGTTTGAAATTTATGCGGATAATAACGTTGTGTATTATTTTTACATGACGATTGGTTCCTTTATTGGATTTGTTTTGTTTGGAATTAACATTCTTAAAAATCGATCGTCTTTGTACATGAGAATAAGCGTCACATCCATTGTAAAACTACAATTGTAACGCTGCAATTGAAAATAATATATTCAGAAACAAGGGAGAATAATGATAATATCAGAATTTAGCCATACTTTTGCGGTTTGTGCTTACGGTGAATCAGAATACCTGGAAGAATGTGTTGATTCATTGGTTCGTCAGTCGGTTAAGACCAATCTAATAATATGTACGTCAACACCTTGTGAACATATTTCCAACATTGCGGAAAAATATGGAATTCCTGTATATGTCCGGGAAGGAAAAAGCGGATTTAAAGACGATTGGAATTTTGCCTATAATAAAGCTGATTCCGATTGGGTTACGATTGCGCATCAGGATGACTGTTATCATCGCGATTATGTCAAATATCTTATAAAACGTACCAGTGAACTTGAAGATGCCATTGTATTTTTTTCAGATTACTTACCGATTAAAAATAATCGTGTCGGAAAACGAGACGTCAATTCAAGAATCAGACGTTTTTTGAGAATGCCGATGAAAAACGACCGTCTTGCAAGAAAATGTTTTTGGAAAAAGGGAATTTTATCTTTAGGAGCCAGCATTTGCTGTCCCTCCGCAACATATAACAAGGCAGTTCTTGGAAATAGTATCTTTACATCTAATCTTAAATTAGCTATTGACTGGGAAACGTTTTATCAATTGGCGGAAAAAGATGGTGCTTTTGCGTATGTTGATAAGCCTTTGACTTTTTATCGCGTTCATGATGGCGCAACCAGTATGACTGCTATTGTTGACCATAGGCGGGAATTGGATGACATTTATATGTTCAATCGCTTTTGGCCTGAATGGATAACAAAAATCATTATGGTTTTCTACAAAAAAGCGTATAATATATACCGTGAGTAAAGGTGTCATATGGATAAAGTTTTAAAATCCCTAGAAGGATTGATGACCAAATTTTTTGACACGGTTTTGAGTCAGCTTCATGTGGATGATGTTGAGACAAAACGGAATAATCTGATTGAGTTTATAAAATTCGGGATTGTAGGACTGTCGAATACTGCTGTTGCGTATATCGTCTATGTTTTGACGCTTCAGCTTTTTTTGATATCCAAGACTCAATTTAGATATGATTATTTAGTTGGAAATGTCGTTTCGTTTATTCTGAGTGTTTTATGGTCATTTTATTGGAATAATAAATATGTTTTTAAAGTT
>CACZTE010000254.1 GCA_902784045.1 uncultured Eubacterium sp.
CGCGCGATTTTAGTTGACGTCAAAACCGGCGCTGAATGTCCCGAAAGCGGCGTGTTTGAATATCCCCACGCCGTCATGGAAACTGAATTGCCCTCCGGGAAAAAACTCCCCTACGACTATGCCCTTCAGCATCCTCAGGATTATCTCGACGCCATCAGCTTCGTGGTGCCGGAAGTCCTCAGAGCCAACAATGTCAGTCCCGATGACGTCATCGGCCTTGGCATTGACTTCACGGCATGTACGGTATTCCCCATCGCCGCCGACGGCACCCCGCTATGTCTGACGGAAAAATACAACGACAATCCTCTAGCTTATGTCCAGCTTTGGAAACATCACGGCGCCCAGGAAGAAGCCAACCAACTCACCGCCACCGCGGCCATTCGCGGCGAAACCTTCCTCGCCCGCTACGGCGGCAAGGCCTCTTCGGAAACATTGTTCCCTCGCCTGTGGAAAATCGCCAAAGATGATCCCGAGCTTTACGCCGACATGGACCAATACGTTGAAGCCGGCGACTGGATTATCGGTCAGATCACCGGCAGCTATGTGCGCAACTCTTGCGCGGCCGGTTACAAAGCCCTCTATCACGAAAAAGAAGGTTATCCTTCCAAAGAATTCTTCAAAGCTCTCGATCCCGTATTGGAAAACGTCATTGAAGAAAAAATCGAAAAATCTCCGGTTCAGGCCATCGGCACCAAAGCCGGTGAAATTGATGCCAACGGCAGCAAGCTCACAGGCCTCAACGAAGGAACCGCCGTTGCCGTCGCCATGATCGACGCCCATGCCGGTGTTCCGGGCACCCTTAAAGAAGCTGCCGAAAATCAGATGGTGCTCATTATGGGTACCTCGGGCTGCCAGATGTCCATCTGCAAAGACGAACATATTGTCCCCGGCTGTTTCGGTGTTGTCAAAGACGGCATGCTTCCGGGCTTCTACGGTTATGAATGCGGTCAAAGCGGTTTCGGCGATCACTATGCCTGGTTTGTGGAAAACTGTGTGCCGGAAAAATACGCTATCGCCGCCAGAGAACAAGGCAAAGATTTACATCAATACCTTACCGAACTCGCGGACAAACTCGTTCCCGGCGAAAGCGGCCTTCTGGCCCTTGACTGGTGGAACGGCAACCGCTCCATCCTCGTCGACAACGATTTGACAGGCCTCATGATGGGCCTTCGCCTGACAACCCGCCCCGAAGAAATTTATCGTGCGCTGATTGAAGCAACAGCTTTTGGCACCCGGGTCATCATCGATAACCTTGACCGCTCCGGTTGCCCCACCGAAGCCATTTTCGCCACCGGCGGCATCGCGCTGAAAAACCCGATGCTCATGCAGATTTTCGCCGATATTACCGGCCGTCCCTTTAAGATTGCCGGCTCCAAATACGGCGCGTCATTAGGTTCCGCAGTCATGGGCGCTCTCGCCGCAGGTAGTGAACGCGGCGGCTATGACAATATTTTTGACGCTACCGCCGTGATGGCCAATTTGACGGATATCGAATATCAGCCGATTCCCGAAAACGTCGAGGTTTATAATAAACTTTACGAACAATTCTTAAAACTCCACGACTATTTCGGCCGCGACGGCAGCGACGCCATGAAGGTCTTAAAACAGATTCAACTTGATGCCATCGCTTCCAAGGCAAAATAACAATAAAGTATCAGCGATCATGCCCGCGCATGGTCGCTTTTTATTTTGCCAGTTAATCCCTTGGCAAGTGGCCGTCTAAACATGCCTGCCGGTAACAATCTTTCTGCCGAAAATCTTAGGAAAAATCACCATCGCTGACCGTCAGATTTTGGTGCGGATGTAAATGTTCAAAAATCCCTGAGTGCGTAACGCGGAAAGCTCGTTGTTTTTATTCAATTTGTATTCGGCAATATGTTTAACAAACCGAAAAAAATATATGTTCGCGCTCAGTCGCGTCATTAGTAGCCTGATGATTTTTCGATGCCGGTCATGCTTTATCTATAGCTTTTATCAACGCTTTTCGTGGAATATCTAATGCAAAAAACGGGTCCGGACAATTATCCGTTCCCGTTTTTTGATTGAATATTGATGCTGTCTATCTATTGCCTTGACGTACGTTCATTATGTCCTGTCATCGGGGCCGGTGACGTCATCATCGTCCTTGCGTTTCCAAATCCCGTAAATCACCGCGGCCACAATCAGAAGCAAGACCACGACGATAAAAGAGCCGCCGCGGCTTACACTGCCGGTTTTCGCGTTATCTTTCTTTTCCGCCGGCGTCGGTGTGGGATCAGGCTGTTTTACTGTCGTTGTCGGCGAAGGTGAAACCGCGGGTTTTGTTGACGGCGTGACCGTCGGCGTGGCCGATGGCGTAACCGCCGGACTTGCCGGTGTCGCTTTGGGTTCGTTTTGGGCCTGCACCGAAGCGTCAGAGGAAGCAGACGGACTCGGCTGTGCTTCAGTGGTCGTCACGGCCTTTTGATCATCATTTGATGACGCGTTGTCTTTCGCCGGTTCGGCTGTCCCATTTTGATGCGCTATAGATGTTTCGGGCGTATCAGCAGTATTTGAAGGACCTGCGCTGTTTTCCGTGCCTGATGGGATAACGTCGTTTAACCGTTTGTTATCAAGGGTTAAATTCACAGTGCCGGTTTCAAAATTGCCCGCGGTATCAAATTCGCTAATCATATTAAGCGTTCCGCTTCCGTTTTCAGAAAAACCGGTTTGGATTTCAAGCGCCGACGGGGCTTTTAATCCTTCATAACCTTCCGGCGCTTTGGTTTCTTCCAGATAATAGCTGCCGCTGCCAAGCCCCTTTACCGAGAAACCACCGTTTTCGTCCGACGTGATGATGCTGGCTTTTCCGGCATCCGTTGAAAAACCGGTATCGGCGCTTAAATACTCCCGTTCTTCCCAACCGAAAATCGCCAGAATTCCCGACCAAAAGCCTTCATTTTTTGTGCGGTACAGTCTAAAATCCGCACCGCCAAGACCCGCTTTGGTTTCGCTGTCTCGCACCGCGCCTTCCAATGCGTAGGTATAAACTGTTATCCGGGACGGTTCCGTCACGTTCTGTTCACCGCTGCCGTAAACCACCGTCACGGTGCTGACATTTCCTTCACTTCCGATAACCGCGGCGTTGTTTAATGTTCCGTCCATTGTGACGGAAACATTCGCGCCGTTTTTGACACCGAGGCTCCTCAGGTTATCAAAGACAATGGATACACTGCCGTCTTCCTCCCGCGTGACGTGATAACCCGTTGACCGCGCATCGCCGTCAATCCGCGCGACGACGCTGTCGGCGTGAAGGTCAATGCCTTCTCCGGGAAAAAAAATGACAGTGTAATCATAGCTTTCATAGGCATCGAGATTATTCGGCAGTCTGCCCTCGGCGCTGACAGAAAGCATATCGCCAATGGCAGCGTCAATGACCCTGCCCTGCCGTTCGCCGCAGCTCACCGTTTGATTGATCGTCAGGCTTTCCGTCTCAACCGTCTTTTGAGCCCGCGTGTTGTCCTGAGATTCGACGATATCAGAGGTTTGCGTCTGTTCAAACAGGTCAACCGTCTGACCGCCCATCAATACTTTCACTCTGTAATCGTCGGCCCGGGTCATGTCGCAAATCACATAAATCCCCGATGCCAATCCGGCAAAGCTGACTTCGTTTGAGGCCGTCTGCTGCGCGGTAGGTGTGCCGACAACGGATTCCAGCGTTTTGACGACCTCTTCGCGGTTTGTGCCGGATAATTGTTTGGCGGCGGAAGCCGGATCTCCCAAAAGCGTCTTGCCGGTTTCGGAGATGCCGTCGCCCCAGGCATATCCCCCGGTGATGTCGCCGGTGGCAATTTGATAGACGCCGTAGGTATCACCGCTCACTGTGTTTTTGATGGTGATTGTCCCGTCGGCAGCAAAAGTCGGCACCGTCATGGTCAAACAAAGGGCAAATATCGCCAGTGTGATGATGATTCTTTTCATTTTCATCGGATTTCCCTTTACCTTTCAACACTGATTCTTCATTCCATTGGTGAGCCTTTTTTGAGCGGTCAACCGGCCATTCGCGCGTCGCCGCTCTGTCATTTTCAAGGCCATTTTCGCAAGGAAAAATAAGAAAATGATTAAGAACAATCTACATTTAAGGTGATTTTTTATGCAACTTTCATGATTTGACCAAAAATCAAAATTGCCGGAAAAGCTTGCCCGGCCGGAACAATTTTTTCACCCTGAAAAACGAAAAATCCGCCGAAACGGATTTTTCGCATATCGTGTTTGTTTCAGTTCATACAGCCGGTTATTGGCTTCGGCGGCGTCTCCACAGGATATAGACGACAGCCGCGGCCATAATTAGCCCGCCGGCTATCCCATACCACGCGCCATCGCGGTTCACGCCGGTTTTCGGGCCGATGGTGGCGGCCTTCGGCGTTGTCTGCGTTGGTGAGGGAGCGGTCACTGACGGCGTCGACGTCGTCGGCGCGGTGACCGAAGGGGTCGGTTCTTCGGACGTCGGTGTCGGCCCATCTTCCTGGCTCTTCGGATTTTCCACATTGATGGCCACCGTTCCCGTTTCGGTGTCCCCGAGGACCCGCATGCCGCCGGCTTCCACCGCCAAAGCGGTGAGGGTCTCTTTGCCGTCGCCCATATAGTTGTCGGCGTCGGCAATTTGCGCGTTGATTTTCACGCTTTCCGGCCGGTCGAGCCCTTCGTGATGCGCCGGCGC
Source organism: uncultured Eubacterium sp. (assembly GCA_902784045.1). Lineage (GTDB taxonomy): Bacteria > Bacillota > Clostridia > Eubacteriales > Eubacteriaceae > RUG12931. The sequence goes on from CACZTE010000254.1 coordinate 4,679, forward strand.
TTTGACTTCTTCTATGTAATAATTGCCCTGTCCAAGGCCAATGATTTCAAAACGACCGTTTGCATCGGAAGTAAAAATGGTTCCATCATCGCGATTGTCGGTCCATCCTTGAAACACGTTGCTTTCGGCCTTGGCGTATTCCCGTTCGTCCATGCCGATGATGCCGCGCGCATCAGTGATTATTCCTTCTTTTTTATGGCGGTACACGCGAAACTGCGCGCCGGCAAGCGGTTTATGGGTCTCGCTTTCCGTTTTGATTCCTTCAATTTTATAGGTAAACACCACGGTGGGATCCTCCGGTGTGGTGCTGTGTTCTCCGGTTTCGGGATTATCAGTGTAGGTGAGCACCACCGTGTTGTCGTTGCCTTCACTGCCAATGACGGCATTTTGATTGAGGACCCCGTCATAGGTGACGACAATCGTATCGCTCGCCTTAATCTGTTTGCCGCCGTCATAACGGAACCCCTTCAAATCATTGAACTCCACGGTAAAGCCATGCTTGTCCTCATCCATGGTGAGGGTGTAGCCTTCGGTAACCGGCGTCTCGCCGACGCGCACGGCAATGGTTTCGGGTTTAATATCGATGCCGGCGCTCGCCTTGTCTTTGATTTCATAATAATAGCCGGTATAACGCCCCAAATCCGAGGGCAATGTGCCGACAACGCGGAAGGGAATAGAATCGCCGATGTGATGATCGCTAACATCGTGAAATCCCGAATTGGTGTGAACGGCGTCATCTTTGACCCAGACTTTTTTGGTGATTGACGGCGCTTCGTTTTTGTTGCCGACCACCGTGCTGCCTTTCACGTTCATCAGGTGAATATCGCTTCCGCGGTCCGCGTCGTAGATGAGGTAATACCCTTGGGGTAAATCGCTTAACGCGGCTTTCCCCGATGCCGCTTTGGTTTCGGCGGCGGGAGTGCCCAAATAGGGTTTGATTTTTTGATACAAAGCGCTGCTGTCGCCCGAAACAGCCCCGGCAAAGTCCGCGGGCTTTCCTAACGCTTTTTGCCCTTCTTCGGTGATGCCGCTTCCCCAGGCCGCGTCCCCCGTTTCGATGTCTCCGGAGAGAATTTGATAAGCCGCGTAGCGATCACCGCTCACGACATTTTCGATGACGACGGTATGCCCGCCTGCCGCGTATGCCGGAAACGTCATGCAGAATAGACAAAGCGCCGCGGCCAGGACGCCGATTATTTTTTTATTCGTCATGGGATTACCCCTTTCACAGTATATAATAAATCGTTAATCATTCCGGTAGAAATCCGGTTTTTTCTCGCTGATAACGCTGATATACGCGGATTAAGAAATAAAAATTCAATCATTCATCATTCATTGATTTTTTCACGCTTTAGCTGTTTTTTGTTGGCTTTTCTTCTTTTGACCAGATAATGAGCCATCACCAAAATGAGAATGACCAGCATAATATACGGCGCCATGGCGACGGCGTCCCATGGCCACACAAAAGTCATGCCCAGACCCTGTGTATCATAGCTGTTGGGCACGCGTCTGCCGCGGACCAACAGTCTGGTGGCGTTGAGGTTGTACGGTGTGCAAGTGATGAGAGTGCTCAAATCCTGTCCGGGGACGATTTGCACCGCGCTCACCTCGTCGGGATACACCGTTTTGATGTCGTCGACCTGATAGGTGACTTTGCGGTCAAGGCACACATAGGAGAAAATGTCGCCTTTTTGGAGTTTGTGCAAATCGGTAAACATCCGCGCGCTGGGCAGGCCCGTATGGGCCGTGACCACCGAATGGGTACTTGGGCCGCCGACGGGCAGCGAGCTGGGCTCGAAATGACCGGCGCCGACTTGCAGCACACCCATATCCGTACCGTGATAGACTGGCAGACGCACGCCGATTTTGCGGATAGACAGCACGCCCATGATCGGCATGATGCCGAGTTTGAGCTGTTTGTCATAGTTTTCCTTCCAGGCGGGATCACTCAAATTAACGCCATGCCGCGTGATGTCCATGTTGTAGACGTCCGCCGCTGCCAGCATTGGGGCTTTGACGGCTTCGTCGGTGCCAGCGCTTTGATTGGTGTATTCGGAGACGGCCTCGCCCATGCGCACACCGTTGACAAGATTGGCGAACATGGGATAAAAGCAAATACAAAAGCCAACGAGGAAAATAAGCCCCGCGATGATATTTTTCGGGTTTTTCTTTTGGCTTTCGGCGTTTTCCTTTGTCGCTTGTCGCTTTTGCTTTTTCATGATGTTTGCTTTCCCGGTTTTAACCGCAAAACACGGCGCGCCAAACAGGTGCGCTCTATTTTGGGGTCAAAACAAGGGGCGGGCATGCCGCCCCTTTTTGAATGATAGTTTGTCAGATGTTCTCAAGAGAACCCCTCTGTCCTGCTTCGCGGGCCATCTCCCCTTATCAAGGGGAGACTTGTGAGTATTCTCTTTCTCTATCCTTTAGCATTGAATTTCAAGTGATTTTAATGGGTTAATGTTGTGAATCGCGTGTTATGCTTTGTTGCGGTTTTTGAGAAGATAGACCCCCGCGCCGGCCATCAAGCAAATCCCGACACCAATCATGATGTACATGCCCATGGAACCGGTGGATGGAAGAGCGCCTGATCTGGCGTTTTCAATCGTTAGGTTGACTTTACCTGTTGATGTATCTGCGCCAGTTGTGGAATTATTAATTTTCAAATTTGTGATTGCTGTGTCTACGCTTGTGGCTTCAGAAGCAAGTTCAGCGCTGATTGTAAAGTCCGTATTGGGGTTGGCAGGCATAACAAAGTTATCCGGTTGTTTTTTCTCTTTTAATGTGTATTCTCCGGCGTCAAGGCCGCGAACGGTAAAGGTGCCTGTATTGCCTGTATCCAATAATGTCGCACTTGCTTCATCTACCCCCCAACCGGTAATATTTCCATTCGTCACTTGTGCCCATTTTCCTTTAGTTTTACTGTAAAGAATAAACTGCGCGTTTTGACCTTTATCATTGTGGTTATCGCGATTAACTTTGTCGACATCCAATTCGTAAGTAAACACATACACCGTATCGGGAGGGGTAATCCCTGTGCCGGTACCACTGGGGTTGTTGGAATAGGTTAATTGAACCGTGTTAGGATTGCCGGCACCGCTCACGCTCGTGGAAGAGCCGATGACCGCGTTTTCGTTTAATGTCGCGTTGTACTCAACAATGATTTTTGAACTGGACGTAATTCGGTTGTCAGCTTTTAAATCTGAAATAGTAACCGTAAATGTGTTGCCCGTTCCTATAGCGGATGTAGGACTTGCATTAATTTTATATTTGTCATTTGTGCTTGATACATTGCCGTCTACATCAACATAAACATTAATCGAGTTAAGATCTGGTGTCAATCCGTTGCTATAGGTATCGCTAAAGATATATTGATAGGCGGTATACTGACCATAATTGTCCGGAAGCGTTCCTGTTAATTGGAATGGAACCGTGTCACCGATATTGTAATCCGCCGCGTCCTGCCAATTCCCGGCGGCATCGGATGCGGTGTTAACTTTTTTCTGAACGGTTGGTACATTCCCTTTAGGACTGACTTCCACATCGCTTCCCGCCATTTTTAAAATCATATCCGAAACAAAATCGCTCTCCGTGCCGGGCGATGCCGAGTCGACAATCAGATAATATCCGGGAGTATTTACACTAGCAGTATAAACACCATTATTGAGGGTTAACGGAATCGCTGCCGGGGAATTATCTTGAATGGATTCTTTCACAATTTGAGCGAATAATTTCGCGTCATTCGAGTTATTATTAATGGTATCGATCATATAGGCGACTTTGCCGGCCTGAGCTTTTGATGTTTCAGCATCAATTGTGCCTGAGATAACTGTCGGAGCATCATTACTATCCAATTTTCCCTGAACCGCAGGACTGAAATTAGCTTTATTGTCCAGCAGCTTTTGAACCACACGATTACCAAAAGCAGAGTCCGACCATTCAACTTCAGAGATTTTATTATTGGTCGCATCATACTGCCCTTTAAAAATCTGATAAGCATTGTAGCTGTGTCCTGATGTCGGTTGATTCCCCGGCTTAACCGTAATGGTAAAGGCGAAAGCCGACCCGCCAAAGGCCACCATCAGCAGCAGTGCCGTGATCGCCGCGAATAAACAATGTTTCACGTGTTTCATGTCTGTTTTCCTTTCTTAAAATGTTTTTTTAATCCGTTGTGTGTTCTGTTTGTTCGCGGATCGGTCACCCGCTTTCATCGGTGTTCTCACCGTTTGGTTTGTCCGGCTTGCCGACGCCTTTTTTCAAGCGCCAAGCGCCGTAGCCCATCAAACCGAGGCCGATGGCCATCATGATCCACATGCCCATGGAGCCGGTGGAGGGGAGGGTGAGAGCGCTTTCCGTAGCATTTTTACGGTTGATAATGGTGCCTGTGCCTCCGAGGGGAATCGGGTTATCTGCTCCATTGGTTTTTGTCTGATTCCCGACACGATAACTGACTGCAAATCCATCAGGCGGATTAACTTCCTCAACGTAATACTCATAAAACACAGGAACTTTGACGCCGTTGATATCTTTCAATTCACTTGTTTTCAAATTGACATAGTTAGGATCATTAGAATCAGTTGAGCTGTACCATTCCCAGTTGCTGGCGGCAGAAATTTCATAGGGTTTTGTCCATTTGGTTACGGTTGTCATCCCACCCGATGAATCTCCGCTTTCCGCAACGGTGACTTCACCTGTAAACCCACTTGAATCAGTCCATTCACTTTCATTTTTATTTATTGATATGGTCGTATCACCATTGAGCGGACCGGTATCAAATTCATAAACGGTGGTATAATCATCAATTGTCGTCTTACTAAGATCTTTTGTCGTTCCGTTTATGTTTGCGGTCAAATTTGGTTTACTATAATTCTTGTGATAGGTGATTTTATAATGGAGCGAAGACCCGGAAGCGTAAAAATCCTCATCAGGAATACCAATAAAGACATTGACATTGCCATTAATATTTGATCCAGTGGTCACCTTTATCGACGTGGGATTCTCAATTGTTGTCGCCTTTTGAATCAGATTAAAGCTGATTGAATCCTGAGACGGTGTCTCCGGCGTTCCATCTTCTTTTTGCCATTCTTTGCGAACGTTGATGACATTATTGTCAAGTTTGGTGTTAATGATACCAATTTCCCCTGAAGTAATGCCATCGTTATTGTAATAACTCGTCTGATAACCGTCTACCGGATGCTCTTTCACATAATAGGCATAAGCCACATCAGTTGCTTGATTATCGATCGTCTCTGTGCCATAGAGGGGCAGATCCGTAATTTTTTTTTCAGAATAAGGATTAGTGGCGTCGAGCGTTACATTTTTCTTGAAAATATTATCAAAACGCTTTTGACCATTTTGAATAACTTCAACATTAGCATTGAGATTAGCCGGTTGATCGCTGTCAAGGATAATTTTCCAGTTCATTTCCCTCTGAACGACATAATCATTTAAAACATATGTTTTTCCGTCAGAAGACTTTTCAAAGGGGAGCTTTTCATCATTATCAAAGACTTTTAATTCAGTTGACGTATCTCCGATATTGGTAATTGTCACTTTGAGTTTTGTGCCATAAGCATAGCTGCCTTCGGTCAGCGGCTTAAAGGAGTTGTCTAGCTCACTCGTCCGATTGATTTCTTTCCGGAAAAGTTTAGCATTGACTGCGTAAAGCTTTTCTACCTGATGAACATCGAAAGTCACCGTCCCCCCACCGGCAGGAGGCGTCCAATTGTAGTTTTTATCCATCCAAATTTTTCCAACGGTGATCTCGGTATCGCCTTCCATCTTTTGGTTGGGGCGGTCGATAGAGCTATTATTATAACAAACCGTCCCTTTGAAATCCGTCGGAAAGACTTTGGGATATTTATTCTCATCATTGTAAATATAGAAATAATAGGGTGTGCTGTTGACGATATAGCCCCTAGGCGCCTTGGTCTCCGTCAGGCGATAGGCCGTGTTAAAGGTTAGGCCGTCATCTTCGGTGAATTTGATTTGACCTTCCCCTTGCCCGCTTTCGCCGGTTGTTTTTGTTGAGGCTTGCTCGTATTGGTTGGTTGTTCTGTTATATTTTTCCAGTTTGAAGGTTGCGCCGGAGAGTTTTTCGTTGCGATTGCTGCTATCATATTTATAAATCACAATTTCAGCATCATCGGCTGAGGAGGACGCACCACTCTCACTTATGTTGAATGGTCTTGCATTATGGGTGGTTTGTCTATGAGTTTGGATACCTTTTAAGGACGCCGTATTGTTTATATCGAAGAAAAAATCGTTATCTTTTCCGTTAGCTTTATAGATATATTCTAAAACCAAGTGTGTGTTGTCGGGCACTGTCAACTCAATGGTGTCGGTATGATTATATTGGGGGTTCCACTGATCTCTTTCCGACGTCTGATTTAAAGTATAAACCGGATTGTCAATCTTGGTTTTTTCACCATTGTTTTCCACGCGATACAGGACGACAGATTCCGGCAACAGGGTCATCGACGCATCGGAAGATGGCGTGCTGTATTTGAACTCATCCACAATCGTCAAGGTATCGCTATCTGCCAGATAATCTTTTCCTTCCGGATTAATCTCCAGGGTGTATTTTAAATTATTATTGATTGGGTTGTATTTTTTTTCTAACGCATCATAACGATCATCTTTGCTGATCGTCTGCGTTTGGGTACGGAGGACGGGCTCACTATCACCGACTTTAACGCTAATTTGATTTTCAAAATTTTTGGTTTGATAGCCCTCTTTTGTCAGGCCGGGGATCACATCCGGCTTAACCTGGGCAGCAATATAAAAATTAAGGACTTGGCCTTTATATTGTTGAACCAGATCCGCGGGAATCGTCCATTGGACGGTGCCGCCGGTTTGGTTGTAAGTTGCCGAGATCGTTTTTTCGTTAATCGTCACGGATGCCTGTGCGCTATTATCAACGTGATGATCTTGGTCTGCGTCACCAAATGTTTTGAAAACATGTTCAGTGTTATCTGGCGTTTGCATCGTGAGGGCATGGGTATGCTCGCTCTCATATAGATCAACAAGAACACCATTTGTCGGATCCTTCGGCAACTGTTCCATCAATGTGATCGCCTCTGGCGTCTCATCGGGAATATGTAATTGGATTCGCCATTTGAGAATCCCGGCGCCCGTTGATTGTCCGTCATCAGAAAGAGCTTTGTCATAATAGTCGTGGGTGGTTGTACCGGTGTTGCCATCGGCTCTGGCGTCAAACTTTTGCACCAGCGGGCTGTAGGTTCCACCTGGATAAACATCCTGCGTTCCTTCCCCTGCCGTAAGCTTACCATGATTGTAATAAGTTGTTTTTGTATCGTTTGCAGGCATCGGTGCCAAAGAATGATAGCTGAAAGAAATCGGAGGAGTTCCCTTGGGAATAGTGGTTTTAGAGGTGATGGTAAAACCGGTGATCGTTGTTGGCGGCCATCCATCCCTAATGAACTCAATACGAGTTTCATCATTCCAATACTCTCCAAAAGCATCTTTGATGCTTTGTTTGAAAGCTTCTTCCGTATCAGTAGTCTCCGAGTTCGGATTAAACTTAATATATTGGTTTTGTAAATTGTCGGTATAAGTCCATGTACCTGTTGTCTCATTAGGGCGAATGTCTCCGTCTTTCGCATCGATGGTCACCGTCCAATCCACTCTGACAAGGTTTTGACTAAATGCGTAAACCTGTTTGACGCTATCCGCTTTTTTGCTGAGCGGTTCAAAAGCCGTCCCGATCCAAGCTTTTCCAACGCCCTCATAGGGGTTGCTATTTGGCTCCTTCGGTTGTAGTTTGGCTGTATTGACAGATTCGCTTTTTCCCACATCACGCGTGGGTTCGGTTTGATAGGTGATGGTATAATTGGACTTGCTGCCGTTTGGGAATGAATAAGGCATCGTGATGGTCGTGCTCACATTATTTGAATCATTGGTTAATGTAGCGCTTGTGATATCGCTGCCGTAAAATTGATCGGATAGCTTATAGCCTTCCAAATCCTTTCCGAGCGAATTGATTTTGATCGTCCAAGTAACTTTGCCGGTCTCACTATTATAACTACCGGACTTACTAATCATACTGACCGGCGTTTCAATTTGTCTTTCGCCATGAAGAACGTTGTTTTCTTCGTCTTTTGAATCGGCTTCCGCTTTATTTGTCACTTTGGCGGTTGAACCGGGAGTCACGGCATCAGCGTCAACTTTGCCTTGATAGGTGATGTAATAATGGCTGTTGGCGTCCATTTTGGGAAGCTTTAAGGAAAAACTTGTATCGCTTTTGTATGAAAAATTGATGTCGGAAACTGTCTCCCCATTTCCTTTTGTGACAGTGATTCCCGATGCTTCATTCGGAACCATACCGCCGGTCATGGTGTCTGTGATGATGACATCGTTACTGCCGGTGCCATTGTTGGAATAGATATCAATGGAATACTTGATCATGCCATCCGCGTCAATGCTGCCCGCGGTTTTACTGACGCTTAACTGACTGCCCTGGGTTTGATTCTCATTTACGGGGACAGTGACCTTGATATTACCGATGACAATTTCTTTTTCTCCTCCATCACTATATTTTAGCTCACTGACTTGTGCCGAAAAACGCACGGTTTGATGAATCGGCGAGCCTGCTTTGTTGTCTTCAATTTGTTTTTTGCCGTCATCATTGTTTAAGGAAATCGTAATCAAACCGGTATCACTGATGGTGTACTCTCCGACTTTTGTGTATCCAGTGATATCATAGACATCTCCTGAAGATGCGATGAGCTTACCATCTTTTGTGATTCCCGTCACTTGATATTGGATTTTCGTTTCTTCGTCATTAAAATAACTCAACGCATTCGCCGGAATCGTGTAAGCCATGGAAAACCCGATTTGCTCCCAATTGTTAAAGGTGTGGTTACTTCCGACATTATGCCAAGTATTCCCATTATCTGCCGTATACTGCAAAGAAACAGATTGAATATCGTTGTTTTCAATTGTGTAAGTGTTCGTCGGAGCGTCGGCTCCGGCTTTTGCCACGTCCATCGGCAACACGCACAACAGCACCAACGCAAAAAAGCACAACAAAAAAACGTTGTGCCGGCGTTTAAACTTTTTTAAAGACATGTTCATTTTTCGCATTTATATTCCCTTATTTTATAAACATTGATATTCGCGATATCATTCAAATCCAAGTCGAGTAAAGCTGATTTATTCTAAAATTTTAGTTATTATAATCAAAATAAGGAAAAATTTCAATATGATTTAAGGGTAAAAAAATCGGTATTTCGGGTATATTTTGAAAAAATTTTCGGTTGATTTCATATAAATATGGAAAAATTTTCAAAAAGGTAAAAAACATTTGCGAAGCGCGGTGGGATTTGAAAGCTTGTCGAGCATAACCGCTCACAGGCGTTTCGCGCCGCATGGCAAAGCCCATCATTCAGCAAGGCTCCCCTTCATGATGAGGGAAGCCTCGCGTTAAAAATTGCTTTTTCAAGAAACAAAATCTCAAAACGGTCCGCGGTGAAAGTCGATATTTGAGAATAACGCGCTCAACGAAAAATTCAATTTGAAACCCAGCTCACCCGAGTTTCTTCCTGAATCATTCATCATTCAGCGCTTAGGCTTCCGCCACTTCCTTCATCGATTGAATCAGATAGCTCATAGACGTCGCGC
>CACZTE010000255.1 GCA_902784045.1 uncultured Eubacterium sp.
CCGAAAAAGGGGACATCGGCGAAATCAAAGACGTGTTGACGGGAACGGGCTCTGTGGACACCATTGAAATTAAGCTGAAGGACACGGGGAAAATGCTTTACGTGCCTTTCCGAAATGTCTTTTTTAAGGATTGGGATTTGGAAGCCATGACGGTGTCAGCGAAAATTCCGGAGGACTATTTTTTGTTATGACCTTTTATTTTTTAACGCTGTTTCCGGAGATGATTCGCGCTTATTTCGGAGAGAGTGTGATGAAACGGGCGGTTTTATCCGGAGCGATTGACCTGCGCGTCATCGATATCCGCGACTACGCCCAGAACAAGCACAACCGGGTGGATGATTATCCCTACGGCGGCGGCGCCGGGATGGTGATAGCGGCGCCTCCGGTGCTGCGGGCGGTGCGCGATATTGAAGGTTACGCCGATATGCCGGTGATCATGACCTCTCCGGCGGGAAAGTCTTTTACCCAAAAAGACGCCAAGGAGATAGCCGAAAAAGAAAGCGTGATTTTTCTTTGCGGTCACTATGAAGGAATTGACCAGCGGGCCATTGACGCCGTGGTCACCCAGTCGTACAGCATCGGCGATTATGTGCTGACCGGCGGGGAGCTTCCCGCGCTGGTGATGGCCGACGCCGCGTCCCGTCATCTGCCGGGAGTGCTGGGCAACAGCGAAAGTCTCCGCGAGGAGAGCTTTGAGAATAGTCTGTTGGAATATCCCCAGTATACGCGCCCCGAGACCGTTGAAGGGGTCAGTGTGCCGCCGGTGCTGCTTTCCGGCAATCACGCGGAGATCGATGCGTGGCGCAAAGCCCGCTCTATCGCCTTAACCCAAGAAAAACGTCCCGATCTTTACGAAAAGTACTTGCAAAATCAAAACAGATAGGCTAAAATATGTTGGTATGCGAAAAGCATGTGTTGCGATGATCCGCTGGCGCGAAGGCGCGAATGATCGTCAATCTTTCAACATAAAGGAGATATGATGGATTACATTAAAAAAATCGAAGCCGCGAATATGAAAGCGGAAAAGCCCCAATTTAACGTCGGGGACACGGTTCGCGTGCATGTGCGTGTTATTGAAGGTAAACGCGAAAGAATTCAGATGTTTGAAGGCATTGTGCTCAAAAAACAGCACGGCGGCGTCAATGAATCTTTCACGGTTCGCAAGATTTCCTCCGGTATCGGCGTGGAAAGAACATTTCCCGTTCATTCGCCCAAAGTGGCACAGGTGGATGTCGTTCGCCGTGGTAAAGTCAGACGCGCTAAGCTCAATTATCTGCGCAGCAGAGTGGGCAAAGCGGCAAAAGTCAAAGAAAGAATTTAATGTCAGGGGCTGCGGCCCCTTTTTTGTTAGGTCCGCTTACGCTTTCTTTTGAAAAGCTTAAGGCGTTTCAGGTAGAATAAAACGTGATTTAAGGAAAAAAAGGACGGTGAATTTATGCCAAGAATGACATCGGAAAGCAGCGGTTCGGAAGCGCGGGAATGGATTCTTTCGATTGCCATTGCCGTGGCGCTGGCGTTTATCATTAAAGCGTTTCTGTTTGATTTTGTGTTAGTGCAGGGGACGTCCATGGTGCCGACGCTCTTAGATGGTGAACGGCTGATTATCAACAAAATCGGCTACCGGGTGACGGAGCCCGATTACGGTGATATCGTGGTGCTCAAGCATGCCGACAATGTGGATTACGTCAAGCGGGTCATCGGTAAAGAGGGTGATCAGGTGGAAATTAAAAACCGCGTTGTCTATCGTAACGGTCAGGCGTTGGATGAGCCTTATATCAATTCCGGGGATTATGACGATTTCGCCAAAGTGACGGTGCCCAAGGGGACGTATTTTGTGCTGGGGGACAACAGGCCCATCAGTCTGGACTCGCGCTATGACAGTGTGGGCTTTATCAAGCGGGCTGATATTATCGGAAAGGTGATTTTCCGGTTCTGGCCCTTTAGCCGGCTGGGGACGGTGCAGTGATGGCCGGCGGACAAAATCCTCTGCAATGGTACCCGGGGCATATGGCCAAGGCCGGCAGACA
>CACZTE010000256.1 GCA_902784045.1 uncultured Eubacterium sp.
CCGCGCGTGAAATATCGGCCTAAGGAAAGAGAAGGTAAGGGAAGAGAAGAGAAGATATATATATACGGGCATTTGATCGCGAAAACGCGTCGGCTGCTTTGCCGCCAAAGGGGAGGGCGGCTCGATGATGTGGGGGCCTGCCGGATGTTATAAAAATACGTTTTGCCGTAAGCGCCTCGGGCGTTGGCAATGGCCGTCTTCGGTGTTTGACGCGGGCGTCCGGCTTTTCATTGCCCGAGATGATTGTCGGTTTTCGTTGCCGCTCGGTGCGGCGGTTAGACAGCTCGATGGCCGTTTCTCGCTTGACGCGTGATTTTGCTGTCATCGCCGTCCGGAAAAGGGGGAGCGGGCGGTGATTTGTGTTGTTCGTCTGTTTGTGAAAGACGATTGTGTTTTCTCACGAACTGCATGGCAATTTATGCATATATAGCGAAATTTTTCGTGCATACGGCTACATCTTGTGATATAATAACATTATGGGGATTGATTGACGGCACGGCGTTTGATCCGCGGTTTCATCGGGGTTTCACGGTTTTGTCCGTGACGCCGGCGCCTGTTTGCCGGGCGTTTTTCACCGTCGTGAAGCAGGCAGACCGACGCGGCAAAAAAACCGTTTTTCATCCCTTGAAACCGGCTTGATTTCAGGCAAGGCTATGAATTCTGTGCTATAATCAATTACTTGCAAGAGAGAAGGCAAACACCGCGGCAACGCGGATATCAAACAATGGGGAAAAGAGGACAACGTATAGAGAACAACACGAGTCATTCGAGAAAATCAAAAAAAATCAGCGCGTCTTTGTTTGGCAGCACGGCGCGGGATAATAAATACCTCAACCGGATTTTGTGGCTATTGGTCGCGGCAGGTCCGCTCATCGCCGTCGGCATCACGGCGGAGACCTTTAAAATCATTTCGTACAGCGAGTGCGGGCTCATCACCCTGGTCACTTTCGCTGTCGCGTTGATTCACTATCTCACGCTCAAAAAAGACCCGGATAACCCTTATATCGGCGTTCTGGCGCTGGCGGTTATCAACGTGCTCATCGCGTATTTGGGCTACGTCAATGTGCCGCTGACGCTGATTTGGTTTTTGGTGCCGCTGCTCAGCATTTTCCTGTGCAACCGGGGCATTTATCTCATGATGTCGCTGTTCAATTACGTGCTGATGGTGGGAACCACCTGGTTTGCCGCGGAACGGGATCTTGAGCTCGCACGCAGTTTCCACGCCATCACGGCCTATTTTGTCGACAAACTCGGCGCTTATTCCCTTCAGGCGCTGATTATGTTCGCGGCGGGGCTTTTGCTCATCAACCTGGTGGAAGCTCATTACAAAGAATTGGTCCGCGAGAAAGAAGCCGTCAAATTCCAGGAAGGCGAAAACCGGGAAAAACTGTCGATTCTCGACTCTATGGCCGAGATTTACGATCATGTCAATTTGATTGACTTTGTGGCCAAGACGGAAATGTCTTTGCGGGACAGACAGCATGTCAGATATCTCATCGACATGCCGCGTCAGACCCATACCCGCATGAATCAGCGCATCCGGCCTAATGTCATGACCGATCAGCTGGATCAGTTTTGGGAATTTACCAACATTACCACCGTTCCCGAGCGGCTGACGCAAAAGAAAATCATCAGTGCCGATTTTGTCGATGTGGTGTCCGGCTGGTTCCGGGCGCAGTATATCACCGTTGAGGCGACGCCGGACGGCGTGCCCACGGTGGTGATTTATACCATCCGAAACGTCGACGATGAAAAACGGCGCGAGGAACACCTCATCCGCGTGGCGATGACCGATGAGCTCACCCGGCTGTTTAACCGGCGCTGTTATGAAGAGGATTTGACGGAATTGCGGAGCAAACCGCTGCCCAAGGATTTTGTCATATTCTCCTTTGACGTCAACGGCCTGAAAACCGTCAATGACAATCTGGGACACGACGCGGGGGATGAACTCATCAAAGGCGCGGCGGACTGCCTGCTGCTGGCCGTCGGCATCAAGGGGAAGGTCTACCGCACCGGCGGCGACGAGTTTATCGCCATTCTCCACACGGACGATCCGGAGACCATCCGCGCGGACGTTGAGCACGGCGCCGAAACATGGCGCGGCGAGTATTCCGACACCTTGTCCATCTCCGTGGGCTACGCGGCGCTGACCGATCATCCGGATATGACCGTCGACGAGCTTGAACGGCTGTCCGACGCGGAAATGTACGCCGCGAAAGGGGAGTATTACAGGCAAAAAG
>CACZTE010000257.1 GCA_902784045.1 uncultured Eubacterium sp.
AATAAATCACAAGAAATGGATTTAATCCTAAACTTGGTATTTATTGAAAAATGCGGTTACCTTTAGGCTGAAAATATATTGTCTTGCCTCATATTGAAAAATGAAATAAATACCATTGCCGGGATACGTTCGGAAACAGCTTACGGCTATTGAGTCCGCCATGTATTTTACTTCCTTGATACCATTGTTCTCATTGATAATGTTACTTAAAGGCGGAGGGCTTGGATCGTATTGATATGGTTTTTGTTTTTACACCATTATACATCCACTATCTAAGTCACGACATGGCCGTCTGCCTTCATCGGGAAGTCTACGGTATTGTGATAGCTCTTTATCAACAGCGTCAGTAAATCATTGGCCTCTATATAGGGCAAATCGTTCGTACCATCCAGAAAGTAAAGCGTCAACGCCGCGGCTTTTTTCCGTCGCTGTCTTAGAAGGGAAATGAGTTACTGGTGATTTCACGCTTACCCTCTGCAAAGGCCAAGGCGCACAAGGCCAAAAGCATGGCGAGAATCAGCAGAATAATAAAAGGTTTCTTCATGACGTTCTTCCTTACTTTGCATTTATGTATTTCAGGATTGATGTGATATGGTAAGAAGTGTGATGATACGATCCGCTCAGCGTTTTTGTTCTTGATTTTTTTCAGTTCTTTTTCCTCATTTAAACAGATAGCACCATTCAACTCTTGCCATAACAGTTTTTCGCATTCAGACAAGCATTTCAACGATACGAAAAAGCCATACAAAAACGCTTATGTATGACTTGATTGATTTCTCTTATATTTTTACATCTTTCAGCTCTCGATGATTCGCTTCGTCTTTCTGCCGCAGCGGCTAACCAATCACCGAAACATCCTGCGCATCTGATGTCTGCCGTCTTGCGCGTTTCGCGATGTCGCCGGCCCCTCATCAATGAACCCGAAACGGGTAAAATAGGGAATCTGCCCTTCCTCGCAATTGATGACGATGCCGCGACGATGCTGAGAATGAGCGTCGCCGAGAACCCGATTCATCACCATTTCGGCATAGCCCTGTCCTCTGTAATCGGGATGGGTGGCCAGGCCGAACAGCATTTGCCACGGGCCGTGTTCGTTGTGCATGATGGGCAAAATGAGCATGGTATCGGTGATGCCCGGCACATCGGTGCAAAGACCATAGGTCATAGAAATCAATCGCTCATCATCGAAAGCCAGCCAAAAATGTCCGGGATAGACGGAAAGGCGCGTTTTGAAAAAATTGCGAGACGCCGCAAGGCTTTCGTGAAAACAATTAGCCTCCAGTTCCGAAATACTGTCGAGATCTGTCATTTCCGCGCTTCGAATATAAATCATCGGTTTGCCGGTCCTTACATTTGAAAACTGCCAAGGGAGGGTTTGCCCAGAATGGCGTGGACATTTTGGTAAATCGCGCCGGCCACATCCGGTTTGTTCATGGAATAGACATGCACATGGGTAACGCCATTGGCAAAAAGATCAATAATCTGACCGGTGGCATAGGCGATTCCCGCGGCGTACATCGCCTCATCGTCTGAAGCAAAATGATCGACAATGGCGGTAAAATCTCTGGGTACAAAGCAGCCGGAGAGCTCAACGACACGCTTCACCTGTGAAGCAGCCGTAATGGGCATAATCCCGGCGACAACGGGCACGTTAATTCCAGCCTCGCGAATTTTATACATGAAATTATAGAAAATACTATTGTCAAAAAACATCTGAGTCGTCAAAAAACAACAGCCGGCATCGACCTTTTGTCTGAGATATTTGATGTCTTCTTTTTGAGATGCCGATTCTGGGTGACCTTCGGGATAGCACGCGGCGCCAACACAAAAATCGCCGTAGTTTTTGATTTCCGCGATAAGCTCCGACGCGTAGCGGTAATCTCCGTGCTGATAACCATCGGGTAAATCGCCGCGAAGGGCCAAGACATTCTGAACGCCGATATCCTGCAAGGTTTTAAGATTGGCTTTGATGGAATCTTTGGTTGCGGACACGCAGGTCATATGCGCCAGCGGGGTGACGCCGCAGTTTTTGATATGTTCGGCAATTTTCGCGGTATACCGGCCGCCATCACCGCCGGCGCCGTACGTTACGCTCATATAATCGGGTTTGAATTCGGAAATAGCGTTAACTGCCGAGCGCACGCTCTCAATGCCTGTATCTGTTTTGGGAGGAAAGACCTCAAAGGACAACATGGGTTTATCAGTTTGAAATAATTCACAGATTTTCATAGTGGTTCCTTTTTCATTCGTATTTTGTTTCGTCAGCGTTTTTATGATAAAATCAGTATACCATAATTGAAACAAAAATACGCATTGTATCTGTATTCTATGAATAATTGAAGAAAGAAAAGTCATGATTAAACACTATGATTTGGATCGCCTTGAAGAACAGGTAGCGGTATTAGTCGATGACGACGGCCGCACGCTGACCATCGCCGCGGCAAAACTGCCGAAAGACGCCCGGGAAGGCGACCGGCTCAATTTTGACGGCAAAACCTTCACCCGTGACGTCCGAGCCGCCAAAGCGGCCCTGGCGGAATCCAAAAAATTACTGGAGACAATCACCAAACGATGAAAACCAAGCAATCTCCCCAACCAATGCGCCTGAAGCCCCGCGGCGGCAAAAGCCGAAGATGGCTGGTCATATTGGCGCTCCTGCTGCTCATCATCGCCGCCGTCCTGGGCGGCTGCGCCGAATCAGGCGGCGAAACCGAAGCCCTGCCCGCCGAAGGCACAGCGCGCGTCACCTATCTGGACGCCGGACAGGCCGATGTCACCCTCATTCAATCAGACAAAGGCCATGCCGTCCTCATCGACACCGGCCTCAAAGACAACGCCGAGCAGCTGGTCAGCGATCTGTGCCGGCTGGGCGTGACCGACATCGACGTGCTCGTCCTCACCCACGGCCATTCCGACCACATGGGCGGCGCCGTCACCGTGATGGAGG
>CACZTE010000258.1 GCA_902784045.1 uncultured Eubacterium sp.
GGTGGATGTTTCTAAATTCAATGTATGGTGTACCCATGAAAAAATGAAAAACACAAACATTCGGTTTGTCGAGTACGAAGAACCGAAAGACAACATGGGAAAAGCAGCTAAAATTAATTGGTTAGATGAATTAAAAGCCGATATACGAAACAGAAACATACAGTGCTACCGCCAATCAATCGAAGCTCTTAAAAATGCTGAGGATGGTCTGTTCTTTGAGAATAAGCATATTAATCAGTTCTGGATTCACCATATCGAAAACGCCGTTGAGCGCATTTTGAAATCCATAAAGATGAATAAGCTTTTTAAACTAAAGATTGGTTATCTCAGCGAAAAAGTGTGGAAAGATTGTCTCAATTTGATCAGTATCAAATATATCGGAATCGGCAAAGCGCTTTTCCGGTTTGGAATGGACGATATTTTCAGAGATAAGGAACAGAAGCGTAATGATCTGGGAAAAATTTCCGATGATCTGTCTCCCGGAATCACTTCCTTTGATTACGAACAGATTAAAGCAGAAGAAACCTTGCAGCGGGAAGTATCCGTGGTGGTCGCGTTTTCAGCGAATACATTGTCACGGGCCACAGTGAAAATCGCGCAAGAGAAAGAAGATTTTCTCACTTGGGAGAAAAAAGAGTTTTCAAATAAACTTCTATATGATAAGGAAGATGAAATTCTTCGGTCTGTTTTACAATTTTTTGGGGGAAAATCCGCGAACAATGAGATTGTCGATGAGATAAAAAAATCTTATGGGAAGAATTATGAAATTGATTTTCTGTATGATTTAAAACAAGCGATTTATGCCCTTAGAAATGAAAGTTTCCATTTTAAGACTTCTAAAACAAATCTCAAATGGAATCATGATCTTTTCGGGGAACTGTTTGAAAAAGATGCGAAAGCCTGTATCGCACTTGAAAGAGAAAAATTTTATTCAAACAACCTGCCGATGTTTTATTCTGAGAAAAAGATAAAAAAACTCCTCGATTTACTCTATGAAAAGCCACATGAACGGATGTCTCAGGTGCCATCATTTAATTCGGTTTGTGTCCGCAATAATTTCCCCGACTACTTAGAAACTTCTTTTGGCGACAAAGGGAACCCTGAAATCTTAAATGATAAGGACAAAGACAAATGGTATAGCGCCGTCTATTATGCTTTTAAGGAGATTTATTATCAATGTTTTCTCAATGATCACAAATCGAAAAAAATATTTTTCGATGTGCTCAAGGATCTGAACGTTAAAGATAGAGATGAAAAATTGGCATTAAATGATTTTAGGAAAAGATGTAAAGAGTTAAATAAATACGGTTTGAGTGTAATTTGTCAGAATATTATGACAGAATACAATATGCAAAACGCTGGCAACCGTAAGGTGAAAACCACCGCGATGGAAAAGAAAAATCCTTCGATTTTTAAACATTATCCGCTGCTTTTGAAGAAAATATTACGCAAAGTATTTGCCCAATATATCAGCGAAAATAAGGATTTAACATTTTTGTATGAAGATGTTTTGAGCAAAGAAAAAGACGATATTGTAGCCATAGAGGATTTTCTCCCGGATTGGAAATCGGGGAAATATGATTCGCTCATTAAAAATGTGCAGGATCAAGCGGAGCTTCAGAAATGGTATATCACCGGGAAATTTCTCAATACAAAAACGCTCAATCACTTAGCAGGTACAATGCGCTCTTATCTCCAGTTTACAAAAGATATCAGACGACGTGCTAAATCAACAGGAAACACTGTTCATAAAAACAACGAGTATAATAACGAAAAGACTATTAGACAAGCTGTCGAAGTCATTGATCTGTGTATCAGGGTGTCTTCACGGATTTCCAATGATTATAAAGATTATTTTTGTGATGAAGAAGATTATGCGACGTATTTGTCGAACTATTTGGATTTCGATCCAGAGATAACCACATCAGAATCAAAATGGCCACAATTAGTTAAATATCCGAAAAAATATGCGGATGACAAAAATCCGATTTCAGAAAGAAATATTATCATGTCCAAATTGTTCGGACCAACCAAAATATTAAAAGAGGTTGTCAAACCGATCACCAAAGAGGATCTGGGTCAGTATTATCAGAATAAAGATAAAATCAGAGAATATAAATCCAAAGGGTTTTGCAGTAGCCCAGAAGAACAGGAAAATCTCCTAGATTATCAGAGAAGCGTCAACTGCGTTGAGCTTCGCTATCTTGTTGAATTCGGAGAAATGATCAACGACCTTCTCGGGCAGCTGATTAACTGGTCATACTTGAGAGAGCGAGATTTATTGTACTTCCAACTTGGGTTCCATTATATGTGCCTGCATAATGAGAAAGCCAAAAAACCGGAAGGCTATCTCACTATAAAAACAAAAGATAAAAAAACGATTGATAACGCGATATTGCATCAGATTGCCGCTATGTATATTCATGGTGTTTCGTTGTACACGATCGAGAATGGGAAATTTGTCTCTAATAATGCCAAAAAGATTCCCAAATTTTTCACTTATTCGAATAATGTATTGAAAGACAGCTCTATATGTGTAAAAACTCCGAGCATAGCGCTTTACACTGCCGGTCTGGAAGTGTTTGAAAATATTAATGAACACGAAAATGTTCAGCACATCCGAGATTTTATTGATCATTTTAAATATTATAATGTCGGTCCGGAAACCAAATCGGAAAAAGGAATGCCGCAAAGCATCTTGGATCTTTACAGTGAAGTATTTGACCGATTCTTTACCTATGACATGAAGTATCAAAAAAATGTGCCGAATATGCTGAGTAATATTTTGGAACGGTATTTTGTGATCTTGAATCCGAAAATAGACACCGGTGAAAAGCTGTATGGTGAGGAAAACGAAAAAAGCATAAAAGACAGAGCTCAGATCACCGGGGAGATTTCTTCTGATATGATGACATATAAGTTAGGAAAACGGGACCCAGAAAAGACCCAAGACTCTAGAACGTCGATTGAGTTGAAAGCGCGGGATCGGGAATACTTGGAAACGGTGGCTGTAATCTTGACTCATCCGAAAAATAATACGATAGTTGTTTCAAATAAAAGCAACAAAAAACAAACAAAACAAAAACATACTAATAAAAATTCCTTTCACTAAAAAACCGATTTGAAAAATATACATACCTAAAAAAGATAATCGTGCTGAATTGGGTAACAAATCTATATGAAGAATATACATACCCAAAATTATAAAGCTGTTTTTGATGAGATGCTTCTATCACATCGAAAACAGTTTTTTTCTTTTGTCTATTTTCCTTTTGATCTCAAATAAAAAAGGGAATAGAACTATATGAAGAATATACATACCCAAAATTAAAAGCTGTTTTTGATGAGATGTTTCTATCACATTGAAAACAGTTTTTTCTTTTGGTTATTATAATGCGCCAAATTACTATAGCGGTCGTTTGCTTGCGAACGACAGTTTATGCGTAAATCGGGCTCGTCAAATCAGATCTCGGACATAAGCACGCTATGGTAAAGGCCGCGTCCAATTTTCCATTTTGTACGACAGCTTGTTCATGCTTTTCGGAATGATTGTGATAGTAAACATTTTAATGTAAGGAGAATGAAAATGAAACAGAGAAAAATAGAAAAAGCAAACGGCAAAAA
>CACZTE010000259.1 GCA_902784045.1 uncultured Eubacterium sp.
AGCCATCCGAAGTTTTGAGCATGAACACGATAATAAACATCGTAATGGTTAGCCATTTCCCCTGTAAGTCTGACCTGCATGGCTTCTAAGCGTAAAGATTGACCGCTCGTACCGCTAAAAGCGTCGTTCTTTCGCCATGTGTTTTGCCAACCTGTATTCTGGATATGTGTTCTGTATTCAATATTTCCTGAATATTTTTGATTAACAAGTTTAATGTTCATACCTTCCAAGCGAAGGGATTTTCCGCTGGTGCCCGCCATTGTGCCGTTTGTCACATAGGGCTGCCAGCCGACATTTTGAACATGGGTGCGGTAGGCCACGGTTTGCTCGTCCGTAGCAGGGTCGGGTGTGTCGGGTTGAGTGGCTTTTGCCTTTAACGTCACGGTCACATTTTGCTGTTGTTTGCCGTCAACTGTTGAGATTTCACCCCATTTGACTTCACAATTGGATTTTGAGTAAATCGCTGTTTTTTGACCGTCCCAGGAAAGGGTAAATGCCGATGATTCAAATTGATCGGTAGCATTCGTTTTGAATTCTACCATTTGATGAGGCGGGCAAATATCCGTTTTTGTCTGTCCGAGTTGAGGATAAATCACGTTGTACTCGATGCTTTTATCTTTCTGTTTGGTGGGCTTGACATTGACAGCCTGATTACCGTTTGAAAAATCACCGACTGTTACTTCGCAATTTTGGCAATCGGATACTGTTGTGTTTTGTCCGTCCCAAGAAAGCGTAAAATGCAGATCTTCAAAATCGGCATTGTTTGATATGGAAAAATCAACACTTTCTCCGACATTACAGGTTTTAGTGTCTTTCTGGGTTAGACCGTCGTAGCTCACTGTGTAGGTGACAGCATTGTCTTTGGCCTTCGCGAAGGGCGTGACTTCAACATCAAATCCGTTGGTTTTATCTCCGGTGATTTTGACGTCGCATTGGTTTTTATTAGTCACGGTATAATCTGTTCCGCTCCAATTTAAATTGAAAGAGAAAGCCTCATAATCCTCTGTTTCCGCTTTGCTAATTCTTCTGTTTTCTCCGGCTTGGAGGGTATAGGTCTCATTCACCGCGTTGGGATAGGCTACGCGCACGCGAAATTCAGCAGATTTCGGTTTAATTGTTTTAGGCATTAGCTTGATGGTCTGCACATAACGGCCGTTCACTAATTTGACGCCATCCGTACTCACCAAACAATCGGATGTATTTGCAAATGTGCTGGATTTGTTGTCCCATTTCATGGTGCAAGAGAAAGGACCGTAATCATCATTGCCTTCAAAAGCGTATGTCGCTGTCTTGCCGTCTTGACAAACAACATTTTGGGTTATCCCGGTCTGCTCACAAACAAAGGTGTAAGTGATTGAATCATTTGTACTCGGTGTCGGTTCAGATTGTTTTAATTCCGGATAAACAAAAATATTTTGATAATGAATGCCATAATCGTAGAAAATCTCTGAAGGTGTGCATCTACAATTTTCGGCCATCGTAATCTCTGTTTGACTTCCGGTCCATTTAACAGTCATCTTAGATGCTTTATGTGTCTCATCCCCATCAAAGCTAAATGAACGTGAAGCACCGGCGTTAATGTCTACCTGTTGATGATTTACATTCAATCCGGGATACACGACGATATATGTCATATGATCCAAATATTCTTCCGACTGCGCATTATCAGCGACTGTGACTTCTAAAGTGTTGCTTTCTGTCCCGGTAGTCGCGGTGATAGTCGTCTTTCCATTCGAGACTGCAACAACTTTACCGCTAGCGTCAACCGTTGCAACTGAAGGATTAGATGATGAAAAAATGGCTTTTGCTGGAACATCAGCCACCGACATAATTGAATCCGAGGTTCCATCTGTAGAATAAGCAGATAGTTTAATCGTTTTTGAACTGCCTTTTTTTAACCCAAGACTTTTTATTTCCACATCATTCGAATCCGTAAAACGCGTACGAATAAAGCAGTACGACGGTTCGAAATAAACCTTAACCACTTTCGATTCTTTCCCGGATGGTAGAGTATCATCCTTGCTTTGAGTGTCATATTCGAAAATTTGAATAGCTGTAGCCCAACTGCCAATTTTGACATAGCCGACCCCCATAGCATGATAGACACCATCAATCATATTTTGATAATGACCAGGAGAATTAACCAAATTTATTTGTAATTGTTCTATCGTGCTTCTATCATTCCAGTCCCGTACCATATTTTCACCGTTAAATGTTTTATCTATTTTATATCTTTGATATCCTTTTGGTGAATAATGATTATAAAACCACAGATGACTTTCCACAGCGCGTTCCATCGCGAAATCCACGGCTTCCCGATTGACGCGAAGCGGTGCTTGCCCTACTTTCGCTCGCTCACTATTGATGGCAGCATGCATGGTTGGCACAGCGCCATAATCAAATTCCGCTGGAATTTCGACATAACGTGTCGCGGCCTGCGTGTTGACTTGAACATCCTCCAAATGATCCGGTTGCTTAGCAGGTTCGCCCAACAAGATTTGATTATCCTGAGCTTCCGGTGAAACGCCTCCAGGCGTTTGTTCGGCAAACACCGCAAAACTCCCCGCTGTCAGCAACGCAATCACCGTTAAAACCATTGCCGTCAACATCCACACTTTTCTACCATTCATTTTTGCTTTCATGATGAAATCTCCCTTCTTTAATCTTTTCAAAAATTTCTTTACTTTCATTCTAAATCCTAATTTCAAACACTGTCAAGGAAAAATGTTGAAAACCTAATTATATTTTTTCCATAAGCAAAACAATGGATAAATAATATCTTCATTTCTCTTTCTCACCTGATATCTAAAAAGACGAACAGCCGCACGTTTATCCGGCGGAACCCCTCCCCTTTTTCCATTGCCGTCAACAACGATACGAGCTGTTCGTCTTATACTATTGTATATTCTTCGGGTATTTACAACACTTGCCAATCGGAAAAAAAATAGTATATAATAATTTATAAGTTCAGGTATCAACTTATCAAGCAGAATGAGAAATCATTTGAAAGAGAAAGCCTGGAAAAGTTTCTTGTATGCGAAAGCTGCGA
>CACZTE010000260.1 GCA_902784045.1 uncultured Eubacterium sp.
CCTTGCCTTCATTAGCCACAGCTTGCTTGAGGATTTCCCGTTGGTTCACCTCTTCGGCGATGGCCTTCCTCACGCCGAGGGTATAGACTTGTCCGTATGCCTGTCCTCTGACAGAATCGATATCTGCGCCGGAAAACAAATATAACATCGTTTCATATGGATGGGGTCCCTCGTCGGTATCGGTGACGGCGCAGAATAGATAGGTGCAGCCGAAGTTTCGCTTGATCTCATTGATACGCGAAATTAATTGAGAATATACCACTTCGGCATAAAGTTTTTGATCCTCTGGCGGAAAGGCTTCGACCTCAGCTTTTTTACAATATCTCAAATCCATGTTCGGATATTTTGCCTGAAGCACAGAAACTTTTTGTTTGGTGATGGTTTCTTTTGAAAAATCGGCGTCATATTCAACGGAAAGCGAATCCGCGTGGGTCGCCCAATAATCCAACAGCCAAAGATAAGCTGGATATTCTTTGATAGCTGACATGACCTCTTGGGAAGCTGCTTCCGCAAGGACTGTGATTTGCCTATTCTTACTTTCACTGGCAACCAAGATTTGAATGATGGCAGTGATGACACCTATGATGATAATACTAATAAACAAAAGAATATAAATCTGCCGAAACAGGCCTGTTTTGGATTTTTTCTCCATCTGACTCCACTCCGTTTCGATGGTTGGGACGCATGATAATCGAATCGTTAACCTCGTTTAATGACTGATAAACCCACCCTGCTTAAGAGAAAATTTGCTTTAGTCCGGCTTTCTCAACACGTTTTTCAATCTCATCGACATCCGTTGAATAAAGAAGACTGGCCTTCATTCTGTCAAAAAAAACGCCTCCCGCGAAGGTATACCTTTCATCAAGAATCTTTTTGTTGACAAACTGTTCATGGGCATAACGGATAATCCCCCCCACGGCCAAACTCTCCGGTATGATCAGCAAATCTTGATGGTTAGCGTAGCGTACCGCGTTATATCCTGCCACAGCACCAGTGACAACAGCTTCCGTGTGCCCGATGAGCGGTGCCCCCTTTTCTCCACCGCAAAAAAGATTGGTCGCTCCGATTACCTGCATGGTATCCCAACAAGGGGCGACAGACAGATATCGGATGGAATTTCCTCGCCCTGCTGAATAAGGATCGACATATTCCGCTCGTTCAAGACCGGGGATTTTTCTCAATTTTTCCAGAGGATAATAACTGGTCATCAGCTTTGCTGATCCCGTATCCAAAATTATCACATTTTCGCTGTATTCCTTCAGAGCGTATTGCCTACAGGCTTTTTGCCCAAGCTTGTCATAATTGATATCTTCTTTTGGAACCTTTAAGATGACAACGCCTTCTTTGTTCAGACGTTTTCGAACGTCCTCACGCAAGGTCTTTTTATCAATCTTGCAAGCGCCCGAAAAGACCCCCGGTGTCCCGTCTTTACGTCTGCCTACCAAATCTTTGATGCCGTATTTGGCACTTAGACTCACCCTTGGTCCGAAAGTGGGACACCTCTGAATGCACATTGAGCAGCCATGCCCGTATCTGAGGCAATTGCCCATCGGTCCCGAGCTTCCCGTTGTATCAACAAAAACATCCCCCGCAATGGTCGTACCGTCATCCAAAACAACTGCCCGGATATCATCGCCGTTGAGAATAATGTCTTTCACATGGGATTCAAGCATGAGATGAATGCCCGTTTGAGAAATCAAATCTCTGACGCAGGGCTCCACCGCGCTGACATCGTATAATGAGGCATGTTTGTGCCCCGGAAAATCAACATTGGTGTGGGCTGCGCACAAATCCATCACTTCAAATAATTCTCCCGCGCCAAGGGCAATCATCTCCTCGGTGGCGGTATATCGTCCGTTGTTTCTGAAAATGCCACCGACATTTCCCGCGCCTAAAACAAGGTCTGTCTTTTCGATCAAGACAACGTCCGCACCGGCTTTTTTCGCGCGAAGCGCCGCCGAAACGCCCGACCATCCGCCGCCGACCACAATCACTTTTGGCATTGTATTCCCTTCCTTTCTTTTACAACCCCTACAGAAGCTTGCCATAATCAGCCACATCCATTTGCGTTTTGCATAAATGAATGATTTCCCGCGAATCACTGCTCACCGTGCAAGCACCGCAAATTCCTTCACCACAGCACATTCGGGCATTATTGATGGCGGAAAGCCGTGTATCCCCATTGCCTTTGTCCGCCACATAACCGATCATCCGTTTCATGACATAATCGGACAAACCGAGATGAATAATCCCGACACGGCGCTTAAGGGCCTCATCAATCACCTTGTAGACTTCTTTCGAGATGTTCCCTTTTTCATCATAAACTGACAATTCCACTACGGAAAACTCATATAAATCTCGCATGATCTTAAGCAGGGTTTGATTAAAGGTTCCCGAATCCAAACAGACAGTGACGCGGTTGTTATTCGAACGCAGCTCGGCAATGGCATGAAGAGACGGAAACAGGCCAATGCCTCTGCAAATCACAAGGGCTTCACTGTCCTGAGTTGTAGAAAGGGCATGGGCGCCTTGAATCCCGTTGAAATAAGGTCCCCTTAAATAAACCGTATCTCCTTTCCGAAGATCCTTGAAGCATTTCGTTTTGACGCCGCGAATCTCAATCAAAAGCTGGATTGAGTCGTGATTGATCTCTTCATACATCACCGAAATCGGCACATCATAAAAAGGATTATCCTTCACGCGCACAAAAACGAAAGCGCCTGTTTTTCTAAAATTCCCGGCTTCACGGTCTTGAATTTTCAGCCTGAGCAGTTTGATGGAGCCATCAATGGTTTTCTCATAGACTACCTCGCTTTGGAGTAC
>CACZTE010000261.1 GCA_902784045.1 uncultured Eubacterium sp.
CTGGCCGCATAAGAATCCTATCTGATTGCCTGTGTTATTGTATTTTCAAGGTACGAAGCCCATTTTTGATATGGGAAGTTTTAGTAACTAAAATAAACGGGATGCTTTAACTTGTTATAGTCAAGGCATCCCGCTTCTTTTTCAATCATTAATCTTATTTTCCCCATTGGCAACAGTATAAATTATGTCATCCAAGATTTGTTTTTAAATATTAAAACGCTCCCAAAATCAACCGCGTTTAAATCTGAAAACATCTGAATAAGAGATAAACAAATCTTTGTAGGTATTAACCCGAATACGCTGCGGCGTTCGGTAAATATCAGGTACTAAGCCATTCTTTTTAAAATTATAGATGATAATAATATTTTGATCGACATCTATAATCCAATATTCGTTGACCCCCGCTTCACGATAGATCCCTGTTTTCACCAAATAAGTCATCTCCGCGTTGTCATCATTGGCCACTTCAATGACCCAATCAGGAAATGTTTTGCCATTTAATGTCACGGTTAAAGATGGGCAAACCAGCGTGTTTTCCATCCCTTCTATGCGAAGAGGCACATTTGTATCAGAAATCACATCCAAAGGACGGTGTCTGAGTTTATATTTCCCTAAAAGATTAACCAAATATGAAAGTACTTTTTCTTCATTTTCTCCAATTGTTTCGATGGCGTATTCAACACCGTTAATCATTTCGCTTGTTTTCTTTTCTTCACTCATAGGTTTTTCCTTCTTTACATCATTTTCGAAAAATGTTGTTTCTCCATGTAAGAACTTTTAACATGACAAAGTAAATTACTACAATAATGCATCAATGCCATATTTGATAATCTGATAATAATTTTATTGTATCATAAAAAGAATAAGTCTATACAAATTTTTAGGTAAAAATTAGACTATCTCAGTTTTTCTGCTATGGCATTTCGTTTTCTTTTTCTATGTTGCCCCTGAAAGATCTGTTCTGATCTCATTCGTTCAATTAAAAGATCCCTGACCTTCCACCAGCCCATATGCCAATTGCTCACTACGCTGTCCTTTTCAGGAATTCGACCGATAATCCGTTGGACAGCAATATCTTCATCAAGATATGAAAGGAAGCATATTGCTCTCTCTATATAATCATCCATTGTTAAAAGCGTCACGTCACCGGACATGTACATCTCTTCGAGTATTGTGTTTTTTTCGATATACAACGCGTGACACTTTACATGATCCGCGCCCACGCCGGATATAATCTCCGCTGTTTCTCTAACATCCAAAAGATCATCCCAAGGTAGGTCTAAAATTGTATGAACGCAAAGCTGAAGATTCCTTTTTTTTATTTGAAAAGAAGCGTCTATAAAATCACCAAGTCCATGATGACGATTTAATTGCTTCAAAGTATGGTAATTGGCCGTCTGAAGGCCAAGTTCTATACAGATATCCACTTGATGGCGACAACTAAAGGCTTCAAAAAAATCTAATTGACCTTTCGTGAGGCAATCCGGTCTGGTTGAAATCGCAATAGCCACGACGTCATCAGCCAGACAGGCATCCAGATGATCTTTCAAACGAGCCAAAGGCAAATAGGTATTTGTATAATTTTGAAAAAACGGGATGAATTTTTTAACTTTGTAGCGGCGTCCGATGTAAGATTTATTTTGGGATAATTGATCTGTAACCGAAAGCTTTTCAGAAAGCGACTCACTGCTTCCTCCGGATTCACCGCAAAAAATACACCCTTCATCATCTAAAAAGCCATCACGATTAGGACATCCGCAGCCTGTGTTAATCGGAATCTTATATACACGTTCTCCATAACGCGTTTTAAGCCAATCGGAATAAGAAAAATACGGGTTATGTGAAAGATTTGAGATATTACTGTCCTTCATGGTTAAAAAAGCCGATTGCTGTGAAGCAATCGGTCGTATAATCTTTATTGGTATTGTTTAACGAATTCCGGAACGGCATCTTCTTCACAGCTCAAGCTTAAAACAAATTTTACATTTTGGTTTTTCTGGATAAAATCCAAACGTTTAAGTAATCCTTCTATATCATCCGGGCCATCAGCATTTAAAATACGTAACAAATTGTCGATATAAACAATATCAACATCATAGTTACCGGCAATCACGCCGCTGATAAAACCGTATAGCTGTTCTTCACCTTTAATATCAAAATCTTCGGAGTTGACAAAACGGATTTGATTATTAACTGTCACGCGATATTTGTCACGATCATTGACAAAAAGAATATTCCCTTTTGCGTGTTCGATTTCGGCATTGGCCATGTCAATCATTTTTTTTGTTTTTCCGCTGCCTTTAGCTCCGTATACAAATTCTATCATGTTAAGACACCTACTTTCTAAGATTATATGTTTATTATACTAGTGAAAACGATGCGTTACAAGCCCTTTTTAATTTTCATCACAATCAAAAAAAATTTTCAATTACTTTCATAACATTTATCCTAGGCGTATCACAAAAAAATGACCAGATTGTTAATCGTTATTTTGATATGGCACTTATCTTGACATATTTCTTTAACATCATTTTTGGATAAACCAACCATCTTATTGATCAGTGTATATATTTTCATGGCATTTCTCATCAGATTGAAAATCATTGATTATAAATGTGAAATAAATTCTAATAAAACTCTAATTTCACTCATTTACAATAATGTACAGAATGAAAGAGGTATTAAAAATGAATAAAAAACGCATTTTAATTTTAACCTGTTCTCACGGAACAGGCCATAAAATGGTGGCTTCTACTATATCAGATGCTTTAAAAGATAGAAATTGCGAAACATTTATATATGATTTGTTTGACGAAGTAAACGCACCTTTAAATCGTTTAATTGGAAAAGCTTATCTACTCTCCTACGGAATCGGAAGAGGCGCTTACGAAAAATTATATAATCGTATCGATGGAAAACCTAATACCAAAAGCATCGACTTCTTTTGGGACTTAACCAAAAAGAAAATGCTTGAGTTGGTTAACGACATAAGGCCGGATGCTATTATCAACACATACGGATATGTTATTTCTTCAATGTTGAAAAACACCTATTATCCACACATTCCCGTTGTTTCCGTTGTGACGGATTTCTGCGTTCCCTCTCCTTGGGCGCATCCCGATACTGATCGCTATTATGTTGCCTGCGACAACGTCACTAATCGTTTAAAAGAATTGGGTGTTAAGGAAGATCGAATCTTAGAATCTGGAATTCCTATCCGCGATATTTTTGAAAAAGACATCGACAGAAAGGAAGTTGCTCAAAAGCATGGCTTGGATGCCGACAAAAAAACATTATTGATTTTTGCCGGAACCTATGGTGTCTTAAAAAATTTGCCGCAAATTTGTAAGAAAATTGATAATCAAAACGAATTACAGACTGTTGTGGTTTGCGGTAAAAATAAAAAGCTATATGATAAATTAAACCGTGAATCATTTAAGAATACACATATTCTAGGATTTGTTTCCGAAATCAATGAATTATACCGTTTCTGCCATTTAATGATCACCAAGCCCGGAGGCATTTCATTAAGTGAAGCAGCGGTAACAGCAGCTCCCGTTATTCTTTACCGCCCCACACCGGGACAAGAAATGGAAAATGCTAAATGGTTCTCTAAGAATAACGCGGCTGTCATCGTTAATGATGAAGCTCAATTGATGCTGGCAGTCCAAGCGTTAAATAAAAATGAAATTCAAAAACAGCGTATGAAGAAAAACATGTATCATTTGGGACATCATTACGCTGCCGACACTATTGCCGATGACCTGCTTCGCTTGATTGATATCGAAAACGTTAATGATTACAAACAAGAGAGAATTGCCAGAGTCTGAAAAATTCAATTTTCAAATAATGAAAATAAACGCCCGCTGTGTTTATTCGCACAGCGGCTTTTTGATGTATTTGACAAAAGTATTATTTAGAATGAAAAAACCTTCGTTCGAAAAAACAAAGGCTAAAATCATTAATCTAACTTTATGATTCACCGAGTAGAAATGTTAAAGTATAGAGACTATCAGTGATATTAACATTCTCAACGACGACATCATCGGGAACCGTTAAATCAAGGGGAACAAAATTGAGAATCGCTTTAATCCCCATCGCACAGACGCGGTTGACCATTTCCTGTCCGGCTTCTCTTGGAATCGTCAAAATACAAATATCGATGACATTCTCAGCGACAAAACGTTCTAAATCATCTGTGTGATAAATTGGAATAGAACCAGTGTACATACCGACACGCTGACGGTTATTGTCAAACATAGCCAAGATATGAATACCCTCATCGCGAAAACGTTCATAATGAGAAATAGCCATACCAAGATTTCCGGATCCGATAATAATACAATTATAAGATTTTGTCAGACCTAAAATATCTTTGATAGCGTTTTTAAGTTCATCAACAGGATAACCGTATCCCTGTTGCCCGTATGCTCCAAAAGAATTTAAATCCTGACGGATTTGCGACGCCGTTAATCCCATTAACTCTGCCAATTCCTTTGATGAAATTTTTTCCACATCGCGATCTGATAAATCTTTTAAATACTGATAGTATCTGGGCAATCGTTTGATTACAGTCATAGACACTTTTTTGGAATAGCTTTGCATTTCTTCACCTTCAAAAATGATTAAGACGATAAAAACTCGTCATTATTATATCATTTGTGAAAAAAAAATCAATTTAATTTCATTTGTATAATCTTTTATTAAGCTAAGCATACTCCAATAAAACAAGGATATGATAGCCTTTCGATGTTATTTCTGATACAATAAAGTCAAATCAAAACAGGAATCTAAAAATGATAATTACAGTCGAGAATCTGAGTTTTAGCTACGGAATTAACAGCATATTCGAAAATACGAGTTTTGCTGTAGATGATAATGAAAAAATCGGTCTCATCGGATCTAATGGTTCGGGAAAATCCACATTATTCAAATTAATATCGGGAGAACTAAATCCCGACAACGGTGCTATTCATCAGCGCGCAAATTTAAAATTAGGTTATTTAAAACAGACCGCTTTATCTGATGAAAAAGAATCATTAAGAGAAGTTATGCTCTCGGTTTTTGAACCCATTTTAAAACTCTCAGATGAAATTGAAAAAATAAGAGAAAAGGTCGCCACACTGTCTCCGGAAAATCAAATGGAAGTAGTTCGAAAGCTTTCTGATTTGGAAGAGCAGTTCGTTCAAGGCGGCGGTTACGAATACCATAGTAGAATTCGAGGCGTTGTCAAAGGACTTGGTTTTAATGAAAGTGACATGGATAAACCGATTGCCTCTTTTTCCGGCGGCCAAAAAACACGCATTGCGTTAGGGACAATGCTTCTTCAAAAACCCGAATTATTGCTTTTGGACGAACCGACAAACTATTTGGATTTTGATACAATGACTTGGCTTGAAAATTATCTTAAAAATGATGTTAAGTCTTTTATCGTCATTTCTCACGATCGCTATTTTTTAAATAAAATTTGCACGCGCATTGTAGAAATCGAAAACAAGAATTTAATCTCTTTTAAAGGTAATTATACACAGTACCTATCCAAGAAATCCAAACGAGATACTGCATTAAAAGCACAAATTAAAAAGAACAACCAGGAAATAAAAAGGCAGCAACAAATTATTGATGAATTGCGCTCCCGTCATTCCATCAAAAGCATGAAACGGGCAAAAAGTCGTGAAAACAAACTGGATAAAATGTCAACAATGCGCGAATTTTCATCTCCCGGTGATATCCGATTTCAATTATCACCAAAAATCCGTTCAGCTGATGATGTATTAAAAGTTGACGGTTTGTCCAAATCATATGGAGATAACCAACTTTTCAAAGATTTATCCTTCGAAATTTTTCGAGGTGATCGCATCGGCATTATCGGGCCTAACGGTATCGGAAAAACGACTTTAATTAAAATACTGTTTAGACAAATATCTTCTGATTCGGGAAATATGATTTTCGGTCCGAAAGTCTATCCAGGATATTACAGTCAAGAAGGGACAGAAATTACCTTTTCCGAAAATGAAACCCTGATAGATATCATAAGAGAAGGCGACATCAGTTTAAACGATGGTGAAATCAGAAGTTTACTTGCCAAATTCCTATTTGTTGGAGATGATGTTTTCAAAAATGCTTCCGAGCTCTCCGGCGGTGAGCTTGCTCGCGTTCGATTAGCACTCTTAATGATTTCCGAAGCCAATTTTCTGCTTTTGGATGAACCGACCAATCATATTGACATTTCGACAAAAGAAATCATAGAGGACGCCTTATCAAGCTATGAAGGAACCATCATCGCCGTCTCGCATGACCGGTATTTTCTCAATCGTGTCGCGAACCGTATTTTTTGCTTAACAAAAGACGGTCTATCTCAATACAAAGGTAATTATGATGATTATGTTGAGCGCAAACTCATACAAACTTCTGAAGCAGAAACTTCCGTTAAACCCCATGTGACAAAAACAGAAATCCGAAAACAAAAAAAAGAAGAAAAAGCCGAGAGAATTAAAAAACAAAATCAGAAAAAACATCTCAAGCAATTAGAAGAAAACATAGAAAAAACAGATAGTCGTATCGCCCAAATCGAAAACAAAATGTGTGAATCTGATTTTTATAACGACGCCGAACAAGCGCGAAAGCTCACTGAAGAATATGAAAATCTGAAACGAAAATCTGAAGATCTTTTATCAGAATGGGAAAAAACAGCTTTGTTAATTGAAGAAGCATAAGCACTCCGGCAATCGAACACGGACACTTCCCTGTTTCGTTGTAAACGCGCCCACGAAAAATTAAAGATTTTTTACTTTATTATTTTTCGGGTTTTCTTGCGCACTGATTGTGCCCTTGTTATAATAAACAATAATCTAAATAAAGAAGGAAATAATATGGAACTCAATCAAGATGAAAAACGCGTACTGAATACGTTATTTACAGGACTTCGCGGCACCACGAGAAACGAAATGCTCATGACCTTATATGCCGCAAAACCGGAAGCCGACGGTAGTGTCGACAGTCAGTTTATTCATGGTATTATCAATGGTCTGATTGTGAAAATCTATAACGCCGATCGCAGCGAAATGGAAGAAGTTTTTGCCGGTATTCCCTATGATATTGAATAAATCTATCCCGAAAGATATCAATTCATTTAATGTCAAATATAAAAAACGAGATTTTCATGACAATAAAATGAAAATCTCGTTTTTTCTCTTTAAATTCTCTCATACAGATTACGCTTGCGTTTCAAATAATTCTGTCGGGACACCGGAACTCCATGCCATCAGCTCATTATAATGCGGATATTCCTTTTTTAAAAAGACTTCTCCATCAACGACTGTAACGGGAAAAGCATCGGGGCCATCCTGCATTAAAATCGCTTCAATTAAAGCATCGTCTAAATAAGGCGCCGCGTCATTTTCAAAATTATATAAATCTACATCAACACCGCGGTGCTTTAAATCCGCAACCGTAACAGCAATCTTGAGCGCTTCCGGTGCGTTTAGATTAATCGTAATCGGTTGATAAATGGCAATGGTACACATAAAATGACCCTCTCTTTGATTTAATATATTTATTATACAAAAGCGAATGACCGTTTACAAGGCAATGATTGGCTGAAAAACGATAGAAAGTTGTATTTCGGTTGCCTTTATCCTAAAATTCTTCGTAACACTTCACTCAAAATTCGCTTTCTTGGCGATGTATTCCCGTCAATCATCAATCGTTTTTTATTTATGAATGATGAAATTTTATTTAATTCACATTTTGATTGTCAATATTGGACAAAGCGTTATAAAAAGGCGCAAAGTCATCAGTCACATTCGCGATCAGTTTTTCAAGGTATTGATGATAGACTTCTCTATTAAAACCTTGTTCATTGCATAATTCTTCTCTCACCTGATCAAGCATCGCGAACAAACGTTCATAATATACTTGTGAAGGCGTTATCTTATCCTGATCAAACTGAAGATCTTTATCAAAAGGGGCATCAATAAAGTCATCAGAATGACAGTCTAATATCTTCAACACATCGCCATTATGTATATCAGCAAGCGCCCATTGATCAGGACGTTTAATATGACCATCCAACAATTCATCGGATTTAAAATGATTAATGAAAATGGCAAGATAGTAGTTGCCTTCTTCATAGCGTAGAACAGGATAAGAGACGCTATGGGTTTCGTGATTTTTTTCAAAAATTGTATTGCGAATCTTTTGTATTAAGAAGTTGCTTCGAATAAATCCAAAATGATCTGCTATCATAATTTACCCCTCTATCGATATGATTGTAAACTTATAATTCCAATTGATTATATTATTATTTTACCGTATCATCAGTGATTTTACAATAGATGAAAAGCTCCAGCTATTCCAAATATCATAAAAAAAGCCCGAAGACTTTATGTCCCGGACTTTTTTAAGATTAGATAGATTTATGAGATTGCCTGATAAATCTTACATCATCGGCATTCCACCGCCCATTCCGGCACCGGCAGGCATTGCGGGAGCGTTTTCTTCGGGATGATCAGCAACGGCCACTTCTGTTGTGAGGAGCATGCCGGTGATACCCGCGGCGTTTTGGATGGCAGTACGGGTTACTTTGGTCGGATCGATAATACCGGAAGCGACCATGTCCTCATATTCACCGGTTAACGCGTTATAACCGATACCTTTTTCTTTTTTCTGAAGTTCATTAACGATAACAGAACCTTCAACACCGGCGTTTTCAGCAATTTGACGAACAGGTTCTTCAATAGCTCTGCGAATGATGGAAGCACCGATTTTTTCGTCGCCTTCAAGCGTATCGATTAATTTGTCTAATTGTTTAGTTGCGTTGATAAATGCGGTTCCGCCACCGGGTACCACACCTTCTTCAACCGCGGCGCGCGTCGCGTTGAGCGCGTCTTCGATGCGGTATTTCAGTTCTTTCAATTCAACTTCTGTAGCGGCACCGACTTGAATAACCGCGACACCGCCTGCGAGTTTCGCGAGACGTTCCTGCAGTTTTTCTTTATCGTAATCCGATGTGGTTTCGGGAATTTGACCTTTAATTTGTGCGACACGATCGGCAACAGCGTCTTTATCGCCTTGACCATCAACAATAATGGTGTTTTCTTTATCTACTTTAACCTGACGGCAACGGCCGAGTTGATCAATGGTGGTTTCTTTCAAATCTAAGCCGACTTCTTCGGAAATGACCTGGCCGCCGGTAAGAACAGCGATATCGCGAAGCATTTCTTTCCGTCTGTCTCCGAATCCGGGAGCTTTAACAGCCACACAGTTGAAGGTTCCGCGAAGTTTATTGAGCACGAGTGTTGTCAGAGCTTCGCCTTCCACATCTTCAGCAATAATTAAGAGTTTCGCCCCTTGTTGGACAATCTGTTCTAACAGCGGTAATAATTCTTGAATGTTAGAGATTTTTTTATCGGTAATTAAAATGTAAGGATTATCAAGTTCCGCAACCATTTTTTCGGTATCGGTTACCATATAGCCGGAAAGATATCCGCGGTCGAACTGCATACCTTCGGTAAATTCGAGCTCAGTGCCCATACCTTTTCCTTCTTCAACGGTAATGACACCATCATCGCCGACTTTGCTCATCGCGTCGGCAATCAGTTGACCGATTTCTTTATCAGCAGCGGAAATTGAAGCAACCTGGGCTTTGGAATCATCGGAAT
The DNA here is from genome assembly GCA_902784045.1 of uncultured Eubacterium sp. Taxonomy (GTDB): domain Bacteria; phylum Bacillota; class Clostridia; order Eubacteriales; family Eubacteriaceae; genus RUG12931. The sequence goes on from CACZTE010000261.1 coordinate 9,663, forward strand.
TAACCGGCTGACTCAAATTTTTGAGTTCTTCGACAACTGCGTCAACAGCTTTGTCGATACCTTTTTTTAGAATCATCGGATTCGCGCCAGCCACAACGTTTTTGTTGCCTTCTCTGACAATCGCCTGAGCTAAAAGAGTAGCGGTTGTTGTACCGTCACCGGCGACATCATTTGTTTTGGTCGCGACTTCTTTAACAAGCTGAGCGCCCATATCTTCAAAAGCGTCTTCAAGCTCGATTTCTTTGGCAATCGTCACACCGTCATTGGTGATGGTGGGAGCGCCATAGCTTTTTGCGAGAATAACATTTCTGCCTTTGGGTCCTAATGTTACTTTAACAGCGTCTGCCAATTTATCTACGCCGGCGATTAAAGATTCGCGGGCATCTACATCATATTTAATATCTTTAGCCATGTTTATTTCTCCTTTACAATAATATTATCGCTTTTATTCGACAATAGCGAGGATATCACTTTGTTTGACAATTAAGAATTTATCTTCACCAACTTTTACTTCAGAGCCGGAATATTTTGAGTAAATGACTTCGTCGCCGACTTTAACATCTAACGGCACTTTTTTGCCATCTACAATTTCACCGGAACCGACAGCGATAATTTTTCCCTGCTGAGGTTTTTCCTGAGCAGAACCCGGTAAAACAATACCGCTGGATGTTGTGGTTTCTTCCGCGTTGACTTGGATGACAACTCTGTCACCTAAAGGTTTTAACTTCATAATGATGCCTCCGATCATATATTTTCAAAATTATTAGCACTCAATCTATCTGAGTGCTAATAGTATATTAGACGATAGTCTTTCTTTTTTCAATAGCTTTTTCACAATTTTTTGATTTTCTTTATTTTTATTTAAGATTCGCCAATTGCGAGAGAAGGATCCGCCGCCAGATCAAGTTTTGCGATTTTTCCGATTTGATAGTTGTAATAAGCCATTGACCCAATCATCGCAGCATTATCGGTACATAAAACCGGAGATGGATAATAGAGTTTTGCGCCTAAACCATCCGCCGCTTCACCCATAGCCAATCGAAGACCTTTATTCGCGGAAACACCGCCCGCCATCGCTATTTTATTGACGCCCAGTCTTTTTGCGCAATTCATTGTTTTATCGACCAAAACATCAATAACGGCATTTTGAAAAGAAGCGGCAATATCTTCTTTTCGATAAATTTCGCCTTTCATTTTTTTTGCGTTTATCGTATTTAATACAGCGGATTTTAAACCGGAAAAACTAAAATCATCATTATCTTTATCAGACAGCGCCCGGGGAAAATCAAAGGCATCCGGATCACCTGTTTTGGCAGCCGCGTCTATTTGAGGTCCGCCTGGATATGGAAAGCCTAATACTCTCGCGACTTTATCGTAAGCCTCTCCCGCCGCGTCATCGTATGTCGATCCCAAAATATCAAATTGTGTATAATCTTTCACATGAATGAGATTGGTATGTCCCCCGGAAACAACTAGGCATAAAAAGGGAGGCTCAAGTCCAGGATGATCCAAATAATTCGCCGCAATATGACCCTCGATATGATGAACCGGGATTAATGGCTTACCGCTGGCATACGAAATAGCTTTTGCGGCGGAAACACCGACCAGCAAAGCGCCAATCAATCCTGGTCCTTGAGTCACGGCAAAAGCATCGATATCGTTTAGGGTCATAGAGGCGTCCTTAAGGGCATTATCTAATACGAACGGTAACTTTTCAACATGATTGCGTGACGCGATTTCCGGCACTACACCACCAAATTTTTTATGAATGGTTATTTGGGTATATATTTGATTCGTAATCACTTTGCGGCCATTTTCGACAATGGCCACTGCTGTTTCATCACAAGAGGATTCAATAGCTAATATTTTCATAAGGTATCCTCCTTTTTTTCATCTTTAAGATCACACGTCATTAAAAGCGCGTCGCTGCCGTCCGCGTAATAGGATAAGCGTTTGCCGACAATTTGAAAACCGCAACGCTCATAAAGGGTAATCGCTGCTTTGTTTTGGCTTTTGACTTCTAAAGTCATTGTGTCACACCCTTTGTTCAGCGCGTCATTCATGAGCGCGACAACAAGTTTTTTACCGATTCCGTTCTGACGATATTCGGGAATAACCCCGACCCGCATGATCTGGGCTTCTTCAGCCACGCACCAGTCACCGGCAAATCCAATCTGTTTTTCGTCAATCTCGGCAATCACATACGTCGACAACACATTCTTTATTTCGGAATCATACGAAGATTCGCGCCATGTGCCAAGCTGACAAATTGTCTCCATAGCCGCCAGGAGCTTTTCATCGCCTTTTTCAGCTTTTCGAATGTGTACGTTCATAATTTTCCTCTGCCGATGCCCGTCTGATATAATTGATTTTTGCCGAATAACAATCTACTGTTTTACCAATTTCGGATTGTTTTGCAGCATATACCGCAGCGCCTGCCAAATCACCCATTTGAAACGCTGGATCAACATAACGAAGACAATCAATGTCTCCCAATTGTTCTTTTAATAGAGTTGCCGCGTCTCCCAAAACCATTTTGACGCCGTCAAATGTTTTGATATGTTCATAAAATGATTTAATATCATATATATTTTCTTCTAATACGCAAATAAGCTCATCGCCGCGGTATTGATAAGCCGCGCCAAAAACCTGTCCTCTTCTCGCGTCAATGACTGTACAAATAATGTTTTCGGATTGCGGAAGAGAAAGCGCGAGCGCTTTAAGCGATGAGACGGTAACCATCGGTTTGTCAGCGGCTTGTGCAAGGCCCTTTGCCGTCGCCATACCGATGCGCAGCCCTGTAAAAGAGCCAGGTCCGTTCACAATGCCATAGGCGTCGATATCCCCGATTGAAATACCTGAATCCGCTAATAAATGATCAATCAAAGGCATAAGATTA
>CACZTE010000262.1 GCA_902784045.1 uncultured Eubacterium sp.
CGGATATCCTCACCCTGATAACCGTCTTCCGGAAATGCCACAGGCTCTCCCATCAGTTGTAAAAACCGGGCGTCCAGGGAATCGCCGAATTTGACGATTTGATTGCCGGCGTCGTTGACATAAAATTCCCGGGCGACGTCATAGCCCGTCCACGCGGCGATTTCGGCCAGGATATCGCCGATAGCGCCGCCTCTGGCGTTGCCGATGTGCATCGGTCCCGTGGGGTTGGCAGACACGAATTCCAAATTGTAGGTCTTGCCGGCGTTGCCTTCGGTGCGGCCGTAATCATCGCCTTTTTCAAGGACATCATTCACGGCGGCAGCCAGCCATTGATCTTTCAGTTTAAAATTGATAAATCCGGGGCCGGCAATGCTCACACTGTCAATGAGGCTGCCTTCGGTGTCAAAATGATTGACAATGGCTTCCGCGATGACTTTCGGCGCCTTGTGAGCCTGCTTTGGCAGCTGCATGGCGATATTGGTGGAATACTCGCCGAATTGTTTTTCCCTGGGAATTTCCAGCATGATCTCCGGCATCGCCGTGATGTCAAAGTCTCCGGCATCCCGGGCAGCCTCCACCGCCTGTCCAATGCGCTTTTTTATATCCGTTGTCAGTTGCTCTCTGATATACATGCTTACTCCTATGCTTTGGTTTGGACACGGTTGTTCCGCACGGTAATGTGCAGCTTGTTGGTGCTGCTGGGCTTGCCCTGCAAATCAACCGCGTATTTTAAATCGAGTTCGGTGGGTTCCATATCCTGATTATAATCGAGGGACACGTTGGTGGTTGTCACATCCATCGGTATTTCACCGAAAGGCGTGGCGTACATGGTGGTCATGCGAACATCGCGCTCAAATTCCATCAAGCTGTTGACCTCGCCCATACGGATGACGGATACCCGATTGCCGTCCATTTTGACGGTAGTCGTGGTGCCTGCCATACCGGAAACCTCGGTTTCGTCATAGGTAATGCAGGTCACGCCGTTTTCTTCGTAAAGATAACCCTCGGTGACCAGTTCCAGACGGTCGGTGTGTTGCTCCGCGTCCGTCACTTCGCCCACAATTGTGAGCCAAACAGGTTTTTTTCGATTGGCCATCATGGGGCCTCCTTTCTTTTCGGGCCTATCCCAATGTATAAGCCGTCACCTTTTTGACATCGGCGCCTTCAATCATGCGCTCGATGAGTTCGGCGTAGCTGACGCCTTCGTTTTCCCACATCATGGGATACATGCTGATATTGGTAAAGCCCGGCATGGTGTTGACTTCGTTGAGATAGATATCGCCGTTGTCCCGGTCGATGAAGAAGTCGACACGCATGGGCCCGTCGCCGTCAATGGCGCGGTAAGCCCGGGCGGCGTAATGCCGGATGGTTTTGGCCTCTTCGTCGGTAATGGGCGCCGGAATGATGATTTCCGAGTTTTGATCATCGGCGTATTTGGCTTCGTAATCATAAAATTCTTTGGACGCGACAATCTCGCCGGGAAAAGCCGTCTTGACGCGCTCGCCCATGCGCAGCACCGCCACTTCAATTTCCCTGGCATTGATACCCTTTTCCACAAGTACCTTGCGGTCAAATCGAAAAGCCTCGTCAATCCCCGCGATGAGTTCTTCCCGGTTATGGGCTTTGGTGATGCCGACGGAAGAGCCCATATTGACGGGTTTGATAAACATGGGATAATTCAGGAAGCTCTCCATGTTTTCCACAAGCATATCACGCTTGGATGCCCAGCGTTCGGGATACAGGGTCATGGCCGGCACGACGGGAATGTCTTCCGCCCGGAAGCACACCTTGGCGACGGCTTTATCCATGCCGACTGCCGAAGCCAGAACGCCGCTGCCCACATAGGGCTTGCCCAGCAGTTCAAACACGCCCTGCACGGTACCGTCTTCGCCCATCGGTCCGTGAAGGACGGGGAAAAAGATATCGATGTCCTGCATCACGGGATCGCCCATCATTGAAAAGTCATAGCGGCAATGGGCCGTGTCGCGCTCCCAGGAGCCGTCGGGAATGTTTTTGGCGTCCCCAGTATAAATGCACCATTTGCCGTTTTTGGTGATGCCGATCATGGTAATGTCGTATTTATCCTGATCGATGACGGCCATCACGTTATAAGCCGATATTCTGGAAATTTCGTGTTCTCCGGATTGACCGCCGAAAAGCACGCCGATTCTTTTTTTATTTTGCATGTCACACACCTCACTTTATTCGCGTTAAGTGACGAAAAATTGATCAAAATGAACAGAGTTCCCACCGGCGTTGATGTCACCGGCGCCGATGGAACACGCACTCTCCGTTATGTGGTTTAATCACCGGATAACAACGGAAAGACCATCGCCGTTTTAACCGGGAGGCTCAAAGGCGAGAGAGTTCTTCCTCTGTGATGACGGTTATGCCGTTTTTCTTCAAAAGCGCCGCGGTGATACCGTCTCCTTCGCGAAGGGTTCCGCTGAAGCTGCCATCATAAACAGCGCCGCTACCGCAGGAAGGCGAGCGGGCTTTGAGCACCGCAAGCTTGACATCATGCGCTTTGGCCCGGGCCAGCGCCTTTCGCGCGCCGAGGACAAAAGTCTGCGTCACATCATCGCGGCATTTATTATACACTTTCTCACCCCGGGATGCCACTTTTATTTCCGCGGGGGACCGAGGGGTCGAAAGACCTCCGTCCACTTCAGGACAGACGGGGATGAGCCTGTAGGTTTTGGAAAGCGCCTTCACGGCAGCATTGGATTTGCTTTTGCCGTCATAACGGCAGGGCACGCCGAGCAGACAAGCCGACACCAAAATCGCGTCTCCCGGTTTCATTTTAGGCATTGGCATTCGCCTCCTCTTTTCGGATTTCGTCCGCGCCGTGTGAAAGCGCGCCGCGAAACTTTCACCTTTTCCGCCATTATAGCAAAAAGAACGGCGCCCTGTCATTAAAGAAGCGTCCTTTCCCTTTAAAAAACGGCAGACGCTCTAAAAGCCTTCGATTTTTCATCACCAACCCTATTTTTTATAATGATTAAAAATAACTTTTCCCCTTTATTAACCAAGTTGTTTTAAAATAAGAAAGGATTTTATCGTTTGCAAAGATATGTTACAATATAAAATAACCTTCCCGATGCCGAATTGACATCCAAGTCCATCTGAAAAGGAGTCCGCTATGATTTTTCGCCACACGATCAAAGTCCTCACCATATCATCCCTTTTGTTATGCCTTGTGTCCGGCCTTTGTGCCTGCGGCAAACCCATCAACGAAATCGAGCACGTTCCGGCTTCCGCCGTGTCCGCGCTTCAAGAGGCGCAGCGCGTCAACTCGAAGGATGTCAAAACCATCATATTTAATCGCGTCTCCAAGGACGGCGCTGCCCAATTGGATATAAAAGAGCAGGAAGCAATTGATCACTACATGAAAAAGATCGGCGAACTCCGTCTAACCGAAGTCACCTATCACTCTTCCAATGACGACAGTCTGTCCGTCGCCATTTACGCCACGGAGGACACCCACCGGCTGAAAGCGGAAGGCGATTATCTGGTATTCGGCAGGGATCATGTTGTCTGCGACAATATTGACACCCTCAAAAACGCTGTCGACGCCGACATCCGAAAAAATCAATCACATCAAAATTCCGCGAAATAAAACCCGATTTCATCAAAATAATAAGGAGGTAAATTGTATAATCAAGTTGAACAACTAAATAAAAAGTGATTCATAGCGAATCCTTTGGTAAAATTGAATCACCACAAACAAA
>CACZTE010000263.1 GCA_902784045.1 uncultured Eubacterium sp.
AGCTCGAAAACTACGACCTGTGCCTCAACAGCGGAATTCTCGGCGAAGACGGTTGCGTGGCGGTCATAGACGCCACCATCGACAACCTATTGCTTCGCAGAAAGGCAAGGAGAAAGAATGGCTAAAGCAACCATCACCTGTTACACGTGGCCCCATTGCCCTTATTGCAACAAAGCCAAGGGACTGCTCGATCAGCTGGGCTTAGCATACACCGATCACGACATCTACGGCAAACCCGAAGAAAAACAGCGTTTAATCAACGAAACAGGGCAAACCACCGTGCCCTATATCTTCTTTGACGATACCCTCATCGGCGGATGCGATGACTTATTCGCCCTGTACGAAAGCGGCAAATTGGAACAGGCTCTGACACGCTAAAGGAGGAACCATGGCAGGCATCACATACGAAATCACCGAAGAAATCGGCGTCCTCTCCGAAGGCGCGGGCGGTTGGCAAAAAGAACTCAATCTGGTCAGCTGGAACGACAGAGAACCCAAATACGATCTCAGAGACTGGGCCCCGGACCACGAACGCATGCGCAAAGGCATCACCTTAAGCGCCGACGAACTGGCCGAACTCAAAGCCATCTTAAACGAAATGGACATCTGAACAAACGACCTTCGAGCACAGCGTGTCTTGAAGGTTTTTTGGTGTGACGCGTTGAACAGCGCGCCGCGTTATGGTAAAATAACAAAATAAATCAAAAAAACAACCAAACAACATATCGGAGGTAACCATGTCAGGACATTCAAAATGGGCCAACATTAAAAACAGAAAAGGCAAACAAGACGCGGCCAAAGGCAAAATCTTTACCAAAATGGCCAAACTCATCGCCGTGGCGGCGAGAGAAGGGGGCAGCGATCCCGAAATGAACGCCAAGCTGCGCGACGCCGTAGCCAAAGCCAAAGCGGCCAATATGCCCAACGATAACATCGACCGCGCCATCAAAAAAGGCGCCGGAGAACTGGCCGGCACCGTCTATGAAGAAATCACCTACGAAGGCTACGGTCCCGGCGGAGTCGCCGTCATCGTCAACGCCCTTACCGACAACAAAAACCGCACCGCCGGAGACATTCGCCACGCCTTTGATAAAAACGGCGGCAACTTAGGCACCAATGGCTGCGTGGCTTATCTCTTCACCAAAGCCGGACGCATCATGATCGAGAAAAAAGACGGCCTGGACGAGGATGAACTCATGATGATCGCCCTCGACGCCGGCGCCGAAGACATGGAAACATCCGAAGACGGCTACGAAATCAAAACAGCGCCTGAGGATTTCGCGAAAGTCATGGACGCTTTAAACGACGCCGGAGTGGAAGTTCTCTCCGGAGAAATCGCCATGATTCCCTCCACCGAGACCGATATCTCCGAAGCCGACGCCAAAAAAATGGAAAAAATGCTCGACATGTTCGACGACAACGACGACGTCCAGGAAGTCTGGCACAACTGGAACAACTGATTTCCCTCTAACCCGCGGGCAAACGATGTCTTGTACGGCATTTCCACAACACCGCGGCCGGCCCCCATCAATTGCGTAAGAGGAGGCAATGATGAACAACAACAAATTTTCCGTGCGCTCGGTGCTGATCTATTTGCTCATCGCCGTGCTGATGACACTGCTCACCGCGTCCTTCGTGCTGGAAAGCGTCTATCACAATTCCGACAGCATCACCATGACGCCTCAGGGTGTCAAAGCCGTCTACGAAAGCTGCATCGGCATGCTGGACTTCTCCACGGTGGCTGAACCTGTGCAAAACACGGCGCCGGTTCAGACCAATACCCAGCCGTCCCAGCCTTCGGCGGAACAGGCGCCTCAGCCCACCGCCAACTGAGAAAAACCGATCAACACACCAAAACCACCCGAAAAAGTAAGGCGTGAGCCTTGCTTTTTCTGCATTTTATGTTGAAAAGAGGAACCATGAAAATCGTATCACCTTCGGAAATGGCCGAGATGGACAAAAAGACCATCGCCGCCGGCATTGCCGATTATGAACTGATGGAGCGCGCCGCCGAACGCTGCGCGGACTATATCAAAGGCTTGATCGACCCGGGCAAAAAAGTCCTGGTCTTGTGCGGCACGGGCAACAACGGAGGAGACGGCCTGGTCATCGCCAGACTCCTTGCTCATGCCGGATTTGACGTGAGTACCCTCATCGTCGGAGCGCCCGCCAAAATGACCCCCTCGACCAAAAAGAATTTTGAGCGCCTCAAAGCCATCGGCGCCCCTGTCAGCGTGGAAATGACACACGAAGCCGTCAAAAGCGCGGCTCCCGACATCATCGTCGACGCTGTGTTCGGCAACGGCCTTACCGACAGGCCCATTCGTCCGGACATGCGCGCTCTCTTTGACGCCGTCAACGCTTTAGACGCCTTCGTTTTCGCCGTCGACATGCCCTCGGGCCTTCGGGGAGACAACGGCCAGACCATCGGCGCCGCCATCAAAGCCGACGTCACCCTGGTCATCCAGCATATCAAAACCGGCCTTTTGTTAAACGAAGGCCCCGACATCGCGGGACGGCTCATCGTGGTGGACGCGGGCATTGACGGCAGTTCCGTCGAGACCCAAAAGCGCCTGCTCACCCCCGAAACCCTCGGCAAAATCCCCAAACGCCAAAGACAATCCCACAAATACCACTACGGATTCGCGGGGGTCATCGCCGGTACCAAAGGCATGCTCGGCGCCGGGATCCTCGCTTGTCGGGCAGCCCTCAAAACAGGCGCCGGTCTGGTCAGCAACTGGATTTCCGAAGACGTCTATCCCGTCATGGCCGCAAAAATGCCCGCCGAAATCATGGTGAAGGCCTATCACAGCCGAATTGAGGCCGTTGCCGGCGAGCCCAAGGCCACCGTCTGGCTCTACGGGCCCGGCTGCGGACGGACAACAGACGACGGGGACGCGCTGTCAGCTCTGCTTTCAGGCGATAAACCCGTGGTCATCGACGCCGACGGCCTGTGGCATCTGGCCCGCCGCAAAGCCCTCCTCAAAGCTCACCGCGCGCCCTTAATCCTCACCCCCCACGAAGGGGAGTTTCTCACCCTCGCGGAAATGACCATGGATGAACTCAGAGATGATCCCATCGCCGCGGGGAAGGCCTTCGCTCAAAAATACAACCTCATCCTCGTGCTCAAAGGCCATCACACCCTGATCTTTCTGCCGGACGGCAGGCTCTGGCTAAACGACACCGGCAATCCCGGTATGGCCACAGCGGGTTCCGGCGACGTGCTCGCCGGGATGATCGCGGGATTCGCCGCGGGCAGCGCCGATCTCGAAGAGGCCGTCAAGCGCGCCGTTTGCCTGCACGGTCTGGCCGGCGACATGGCGGCTGAGCGCCTTGGGGAAGTGTCCCTCACAGCCTCCGACCTCATTCGCTTTCTGCCCAAAGCCGTCAAAAGCGTCAGCGAAATGCCATGAAGAGCAAACGCCTGACAACAAATCCAAGTGTTAGAGAAAAACCATGAATAAAACCTATAAAATCATGACCTATGGCTGTCAAATGAACGAAAATGACTCTGAAAAAATATCGGGCATGTTAAAAGCCATGGGCTACACCAAAACAGAAGATGAAAAAACTGCCGGCGTCGTCGTGTTCAATACCTGCTCCGTCAGGGAAAACGCCGATGTCAGGGTTTTCGGCAATCTGGGCGCCTTCAAAAGCTATAAAAAAACCAATCCGGAAATGGTGCTTGCCGTCTGCGGCTGCATGATGCAGCAGCCCCATATTGTCGAGGAAATCAAGACCAAAAACCCCCAGGTGGACATTGTTTTCGGAACGCATAATATTCATCGTTTTCCGGAGCTTTTAACCAAACATCTCACTTCCGATGAGCGTGTGTTTGAAATCTTTGAGGATGATGACGGCCTGGTGGAAAATCTGCCGGTGGACAGACGATATCCCTTCAAGAGCTACGTGTCCATCATGAAGGGCTGTAATAATTTTTGCACCTATTGCATTGTCCCGTATACCAGAGGCAGGGAAGTCAGCCGACCTCATGAGAACATCATTGCCGAAATCAAGGCCCTGGCCGCCGACGGCTGCCTGGAGGTGACACTCCTCGGCCAAAACGTCAATTCCTACGGCAATGACCGTCAAGACGATTATCATTTTGCCGATTTGCTCAGAGATGTCAACGCCATCCCCGGCCTTCAGCGCGTGCGCTTTATGACATCCCATCCCAAAGATTTTTCTGATGAGGTCATCGACGCCATCGCCGAATGCGACAAAGTCTGTCCGGCCATTCATTTGGCTGTTCAGTCCGGCTGCACCGCCGTCTTAAAAGCCATGCACCGCGGCTATACCAAAGAACATATCATCGCCTTGGTTCAAAAAATTCGCTCGCGCATTCCCGAGGCCGCCATCACCACCGATATCATTGTCGGTTTTCCCGGCGAGACCGAAGCGGATTTGGAGGACACCCTCGATGTCGTCCGCGCCTGCGCCTTTGACGCGGCCTTTTCCTTTATCTATTCCAAACGTACCGGCACCCCGGCGGCTGTGATGGAAAATCAGATTCCCGATGATGTCAAGCACCAACGCCTAAACAAACTGCTTGCGTGCCTCCATGAAATCGGCGCCGACCGTAACGCCGTCTATCAGGACCGGGACGTCAGCGTATTAGTCGAAGGGACAAGCAAGCACAATCCGGGACGGTTAACCGGCCGAACCAAAAACGGAAAACTGGTCAATTTTGACGGAAACCCGGAAAGCGTGGGCACCATCGTCACCGTCCATATCGACGAAGCCAAAACCTTCAGCCTGGACGGCAGACAAGTTTAAGCCTTCGCTTCAAGCAGACCATCACATCATGATGACAGGAGGACAAAACCATGGGATTGACGCCGATGATGCAACAATATCTGGCCGTTCACGAGCGGGTGCCCGACGCCATTTTGTTTTTCCGCCTCGGTGATTTTTACGAAATGTTTTTTGATGACGCCGTCAAAGCGTCCAAAGAGCTGGAAATCGCCCTGACGGGAAAGGACTGCGGCTTGGAAGAGCGGGCGCCCATGTGCGGCGTGCCCTATCATTCCGCGGAAAACTACATCGCGAAACTGGTTGAACGGGGTTATAAAGTCGCCGTCTGCGAGCAGATGGAAGACCCTAAATCAGCTAAAGGGATCGTCAAAAGAGATATCGTGCGCATCGTCTCACCGGGGACCATCAGCTCCGATGACTATATTAAAGCGTCGGAAAACAACTATCTTGTCTCCCTGTGCCTTGACAGGCAAGTCATCGGCATCGCTTATACCGACGTGACCACCGGAGCCTTTTACGCGGCGGAAATCCCGGCGGAAAAAGACGATCGGCATCTCCAAAACGAACTCGGGCGCATCGCTCCGTCGGAAATAATCCTCAATCCCGCCCTCTACAAAAAAGACGGCCTTTTAAAAGCCCTGGAGACGCGTTTCGGCTGTATGACGGATTTGTATGGCCAGCGTCATTTTGAACTGAGAGAGAGCAAAAAACGGATTAAGAATCATTTTCACGTTTACGCTTTAGATGCCTTGGGCATGGAAGGCCATGACGCCGCCATCCGCGCCGCCGGGGCGCTCATCGCCTACATTGACGAAACCCAGAAAACCGAGTCCGCCCATATCAATCACCTTTCATATTATCATACCGACGCCTTCATGCTCCTGGACCTCTCCGCGCGCAAACATTTGGAACTCACCGAAACCATGCGCGGCGGCGAGAAACGGGGAAGTCTGCTTTGGGTCCTGGACCGCACCGTAACGGCCATGGGCGCGAGAATGCTCAGACAATGGGTGATTTCGCCCCTCATCCGGGCAGATGAAATTTTAAAAAGACAAAATGATGTGGAAGAACTCGCCGACAACGCGGGCAGCTTTAAAGAGTTGAAAGCCTTGCTGGGGAAAGTCTACGACATGGAGCGCATCTGCGCCAAAGCGGCCTACGGCACCTTAAATCCCAAAGATGTTTTGGCCCTCAAGCAATCCCTGTCGGTGATACCGCCGCTCACAGAGCTGATACGGGCCATGAACGCCCCCGTCCTTTCGGAAAAATTCTTAGGCTTAGATACCATGACGGATATCTTTGAAC
>CACZTE010000264.1 GCA_902784045.1 uncultured Eubacterium sp.
TCTATGGATTATTCAATCCCGTTGCCCTTTACCGTTACAGGGTGGAAGAGACCTGCGTGGATTGCGGCATTTGTCAAAAGGCCTGTCCCTTTGATATCAACGTCCGGGAAAAACCCAACACTACGGCGTGTATTCGTTGCGGCGCGTGTAAACATGCTTGCCCGGCGGATGCCATCACCTCAACTTTCGACGAGTTAAAGCGCCGGGTGACAACCGTGGAAAAATCAATCCAAAAGTAAATCGCCCGATCAGCCGCGTTACATCTTATACCGGCATCAGATTTTCAAAATCATTCAGATGAAGCGGACAAACGGATTTCATGAGATGATTGCCCGCGGTGCGGGGCCGGGGATTGTGTTTGACAACGCCGGCGAATTGTGATAACATTTTGTCGTTGTCGTTGCGGGTGTAGCTCAATGGCAGAGCCCCAGCTTCCCAAGCTGGTCACGAGAGTTCGATTCTCTTCACCCGCTCCAAAGTGTATGTCAAAGGCGGTACTTCGGTATCGTTTTTTTCATATATGCATTCAAAAGATTAAATAAATTTCAATATTTGAATAAAAACTGAAAAAAACCCTTTCAAGGCTTTTCAATCCCCGGTTTATCTGATAAACTATCATTTATAGATAGAGGCGCGTGTTTCATCAGTCCCCAATCGGACCTTGCAGAGAAGGGAAGAGGGTTGGCAAAAGGGGAACATGCCGAAGAGGTTCGGTTTCTGCTCCCGAGGCTCTGGGCTTATTGTTAAGAGCAATAAGACTGTCACTTATTGTATAAGTGGAGCGCTATCCTACCGTGTTTTTTTCGTGTAGCGGATAGCCGGCTCCATGCCGGTTTTTTTCATACAAATTGTTAGGAGGTCGATCGCAAATGAAAAAATATAATGTAGCCGTCGTCGGCGCGACAGGACTTGTCGGCACGATGATGCTCAAGGTGCTGGCCGAACGTCATTTTCCGGTGAATAATCTGTACCCGATGGCGTCTTATCGCAGCGCCGGGAAAAAAGTCGAATTTGACGGCAAAGAATATACCGTAGAAGAGTTAAAACCCGAATCTTTCGATAAAGATATCGATATCGCGTTGTTTTCGGCAGGCGGCGGCACGAGCAAAACCTTCGCGCCGGAAGCGGCGAAACGCGGCGTCATTGTCATTGACAACAGTTCGGCATGGCGCATGGATCCCGATGTACCCCTGGTGGTTCCGGAAGTCAATCCCGAAGATCTTCAAAATCATCATAATATCATCGCCAACCCCAATTGCTCCACCATTCAGGCCATGCTACCCTTAAAAGCCATCAAAGACGCCTATGGTATTAAACGCGTTGTCTACTCAACTTATCAGGCGGTATCCGGCGCCGGCGTTCAGGCCGTAGCGGATTTGAAAGACGGGATTAACGGAGAAGCGCCGAAAAAATTCCCTTATCCCATTGCCTACAACGTATTGCCCCACATCGACGATTTCCTCGAAAACGGCTATACCAAAGAAGAGATGAAGATGATCAATGAATCGCATAAAATTCTTCATGATGACACGATCGCCATTACAGCGACTACCGCCCGGGTACCCGTCTTTTTCGGCCACTCCGAAAGCATCAACGTTGAGCTCAAAAAACCCTTCGGCGATGTTGAGGAACTCAAGGCTTGCATGGGCGCGATGAAAAACTGCATTGTTGTGGACGATCCCGACAAGCTTGCTTATCCCATGCCCATCGATTCGGAAGGTCATGATGAAGTGTATGTCGGCCGTATTCGCCGCGACTTTTCCTTGGAAAACGGATTTAATTTTTGGTGTGTCGCCGATAATATCCGAAAAGGCGCCGCGTCCAACGCGGTTCAAATCGCGGAATCCCTGGTGGAACAGGCATTGATTTAAATAAAACAAAGCGGATTTCAAAGTCAATCCCTTCATTAGAAAAGGAGAAATAAAATGTCAACTATTTTTACGGGCAGTTGTGTGGCCATGTGCACGCCCTTTAAAAACGGAACCGTCGATTTTGACGCCATGAAACGCCTCATCGATTGGCATATCGCCGAAGGCACCGACGCGCTGTTGATTTGCGGAACAACCGGTGAAAGCTCCACCCTTGACGATGCCGAACACCGCGAAGTGCTTGTAAGGGCCGGAGAGATGATTGACGGCCGCGTGCCCTTTGTCGCCGGCACCGGCAGCAATGATACGGCCTATTCCGTCGGATTGACCGAATATGCCAAAACCTGCGGTGCCGACGCGGCTCTGGTCATCAATCCCTACTATAATAAAACCTCTCAAGAAGGCATTTTCAAACATATCGCCACCGTTGCCGAAGCCAATCCCGATATGCCGATTATTGTGTATAACGTTCCTGGACGCACAGGCTCCAATATTACACCGGTGACGCTCAAACGGCTGGCCGAAATTGATAATATCAGCGCTGTGAAAGAAGCCAGCGGCTCAATCAGCCAGATCGCCGAAATTATCGAAATCTGCCCCGATGATTTTACGGTTTACAGCGGCAATGATGATCAAACCCTGCCGATTATCGCCCTCGGCGGCAAAGGCGTGATTTCCGTCACCGCCAATATCCTGCCGAAAGCGGTGCACGACATGGCAGAGGCTTGTCTCAACGATGATATGGACAAAGCCCGCGCGCTTTTCAGAAAAATCAACCCTGTCAACCGCGCGATGTTTTTCGAATCCAATCCGATTCCGGTTAAAACGGCCATGCGCCTGATGGGACTCGATACCGGCGAGCGCCGCCTGCCTTTGGTGGAAATGAGCGAAGCCAATGAAGCGCGGATGGTCGAAGTCCTTAAAGCATACGGAGGCATATTATAAAATGAAGAA
>CACZTE010000265.1 GCA_902784045.1 uncultured Eubacterium sp.
ATAGATTATTCAAAACTCAGTTTTAAACACAAAACTATGATGCGTATGCTTTATAAAAAAGCAGTTCATTTGCCGGAAGAAAAGAAAACTTCAGAAGTAAAGGCAATGATAGAAACATATAATAAGCAAGTAGATTTTGTGAATCTGCGAAATTTGGATTCGATTATTCAAAAACTTTGAATAATCGTTCACTACGAAGCCATCTGTCATATAGATAGAAAACAGGATGTACAAGAGAATGGATTGTTAGGAATCTGCTAAAACGAATCGTATTGTATGCATGAAAATGGCAATCATGGAGAATCAGTGATGACACGAGAAGAAAAAGCCATAAAAATCATTAAGGATGTTCGCAGCGAAAAAGGAACTAATCCTGTAAAGATGTTTAACAATCTTGCGCAAAAGGGGTACATTAGTATTCATGGTCCGGAGCATCATGTTCTTGACGGTGCATGTTTGCTTATGGCATATTATAACGCCGGAGGGAAAGTGAATATTGATGAAGGCCTTGAGAAGATTTGTTATGAAGGTCTGCGAATGCCGGGGGCCATGTGTGGCCTTTGGGGAATTTGCGGAGCAATCACATCAATTGGCGCAGCCCTTTCTATTATTGATGGAACGGGCCCTCTTTCAGACGATGGCACTTGGGGAAACCATATGGGATTTACATCAAGCGCAATCGGTGAGCTTGGCGAAATCAACGGGCCGAGGTGCTGTAAGAGAGATGCTATGATTGCATTTAAGCATGGAGTAGCGTATGTCAATCAGCATTATGGGGTTCATTTAGAATATGAAAAACTGACATGCGATTTTTCATCCAAAAATCAACAATGTATTAAAGTCAGATGCCCATTTTATGAAGAATGATGATCATTGATAAGACAACGCTTGCTGAAATGCGATGCATTATCCAAAAATTTAAACGTACTAAGAATAAAGAATTAATGGAAAAAATGTTATACACATTGGCATTAAGATGTTAATTTGTTCTCAAAACAAGTGACGATGCTTGATATGTTTTCGCAAAAGCTCAAGGGGCAATCATCGGTGAAAATGTTTCTGGCTGAGGTTTTGCGAACAAAAACTACTTTCTTAGTTACTTCTGAAGGCTTGAAAATCCCTGCAAAGGCACAGTACTGAATGCCGTTTGCTATCATCTGGATCGATTCTGCCGGGTACTCAGGCAACATGGTTGGATATTCGGTGATGATGAACTGCGGAGTTTCGGAAATAGCATTAGATAGTTGCATAGAAAACCGGTGAAATCAGATATCGTCAGGATGATGATATATGTTATACTATCGGTATCAGGATTCAGAATTCAAATATTAAAGAGAGGTTCATCTGAGTTGAAGTTACGGCAAACAAAGTAAAAGATGATTCTCAGAGATGATTTGCTTGATATAATTAGCGTTATGATACGATGTGATGAAGTTTAAAGAGAGGACGGAACCGAGTCATGGGTGAAAAACGAGTATTGAAAAAAATGATATCGTCCCTATTATGCATGATTGTTTTGCTGTTCATATCGGTTGCTCCGGCCGTTGCCGCTTCAAATGAACAATCCGGTGAGCCGCTGACAGTGGGCGTGCCGGTGGATCGTTGTCCAGTTTTTTATTTGGATGCGGAAACAAAGGAAATCACTGGTATCGGCGTGGATTTGATGCGCATTGCCGCTGAGAATGCGGGCTATCGTGTCACATTTAAAGCAATTGCGGAAAAATCTCTGAAAGAGGCACTGGATAATCCTTCTTATGATGTGGTTATGCCTTTTGGGAGCGCCATTGAAAGCGCATCCGGGAAACCAAGTATCGTTTCAGAAAATATCATGTTGACGCCTTTTACCCTTGTGACTGTGGGGGATAGGAAGCTTCCGCCGCTCAACAATCTGCACGTCGGCATGCTGCAGTCGAATGCAGGCGTCGCTGAGACGGTTCGCCGGCGTTATTCCGGGATAAAGATCAGCCTGTACGAATCCATGTCCGAGAGTGTCGATGCCCTTCGCTCCGGCGAGGTGGACGCGCTGTTGAACAACTCCTATGTTTGGAGTTATGTGTTGCAAAAGCCCGCCTACAATGATCTTGTTGTTCAGCCTGAAGCCATGTTATTGATGGATTTTCGCGTGGGAACTGTCGATACAGCAAAAGGGCAGATGATTATAACCCGCCTGAATGATGGAATTAAGGCGTTAAGCGACACCCAACGTCAGGCTGTCATTTTGGATTACACCTCCCGAAAACTATACCAATATGATTTTTATGATTATCTTTATCAATACGGTCTGGTTGTCTTCATGGGTGTGCTGCTGATAATAACGCTGATTGTGATTGCGACCCAGAAGGTGAGGTCGGTACGGAAATGGCATGATGAGAAAATGCGCCAGGTAATGGACTATGATTCTCTAACCGGCGGTTACAACATGAATGGTTTTCGAAAACGGGTAGAGACATTATTGCGCACATATCCGGACGCACCCTATTTCCTTTCATATAACAACATTAGGGGGTTCAAATATATCAATGACAGTCTCGGACGGCAAGCCGGCGATGAACTGCTTAAGTTCTGGATGGCCAGGTCCAAGGAGAATCTGTCTGAAGAAGATGAGGCAATCGGGAGAATTGATGCCGATCATTTTGCTGTTCTCCGTCATATCGTTGAAGAAGAACGAATGCGTGAGGATGAAAAGAATGTATTTAATCCGGTTCAAAACTTTTTTATTAATCAAGGTAGAGATTATAGGATCCAGATATGCAGCGGCATTTATGTGCTTACTCCGAAAGATTTCAGGAATATCGACGTGGATCATATGCTTGATCTTGCCCGTGTTGCAGAGAAAAGGGTTCGGGACAGCCGCAAAGGAGCCTTTGAGTTTTATAACCCCGAGCAATGGGACAAAGGCAAAAAAATCGCGCAGATCATCAATTATCTTCCTTCGGCAATTCAATCAGGAGACATTCAGGTTTGGTATCAGCCGCAGGTGAACTATGATACGAAAAGCGTTATCGGCGCGGAAGCACTGTGTCGATGGGATCATACCAAACTGGGATGGCTCTATCCGTTTGAGTTTATCGCGACGCTTGAGGAAGCGGGGCTGATTTTTGATCTTGACTGTTTTGTGTGGGAAAGGGTCTGTCAGGACCTTCACAGATGGAATGAACAGGGAAAACACAGATCTGTTTCTGTCAATGTATCTCGTGATGATATTCAGGAAGATCGGGACATACCCGCGCATTTTCAGAACCTGATTCAGACTTATAGCTTAACGCCGGATCAGATCCATATTGAGATTACCGAAACGGCCTATGCCGAAAATCCCAGCCTTTTAATCAGAACAACGGAAAAATTGCGTTCTTTGGGATTTCAGGTGGAGATGGATGATTTCGGGAGCGGCTATTCTTCATTGCATATGTTGAAAGAAGTACCGGTTGATCGGATTAAACTGGATCTTCATTTCCTGTCTGAATCGGGTGATCCGGAGAAAAGCCGCATCATTGTCCGTAACATTACCAGAATGATTAACGAGATGGGTATGAATATGATAGCCGAAGGTGTTGAGACTGTCGAACAGGCTGATTTTCTGAAAAGCATTGGCTGTGACCAAATGCAGGGCTATTATTTCTACAAGCCTATGCCTGTAAAGGAATATGACGATCTGAGTGAAAAACTCTGAAAGAAAGACCGCTTTTACACTCAATAAAATCTATAATCACAGTAAAATCACTTTATGACATTGTGTTGTAATGTCTGATGATCTTGATTATCATACGGATATTAATATCTTGAATGAACGGTTACGTCTACTTAGAGAAGTAGCGTTATCACATCATTTATAGCACAAACGACAGTAGGGAAGGAATAGCTCGAACTTATATGCCTGTGGACATTATGTAAGACGTTTTTACGCAATCCTTCGCAGATAAACGCTATAGTGGTTGAATCAGGAAGCTTCGATCTCTATCACTTTTTGCCGTATGTCAGGGAAGTTTTCAGCGTGTTTGAGATTTTGATAGTTTTCCTCAGACAGAGAACTGTGGGGAAATGGAATACTATTTTTAGGTCAATCGAGTGAGAATCTTTGTTAATTCAATTGCCGAGTGGTTCATGCTGATCAAATGATGAAAAAAAGCCATATTATCATTTTGATTTGATTGTTCAAGGTCTGCTGAAATTTGTTTCTTCTTACACAGATTATTCTTTTTTCAGCAAATGGCGGAATCGATATTGCCATCTCCTCTCATGTGGAGACGGTGGTATTGTCATAGGCCATCTTAAGATTTACCAAATAGGAGTTTATTATGAGCATCGTAACGTGGATACTCAGTAAATATATTGTGATCGCGGAATTGTTGGGTTTATGGATCATACTGGAATCCAATGTACATTTGAAAAAACGAACGATTCTGGCAACTCGCGCGGTGACCATTCTGATTTTTGCGGAAGCGGTGATTTGGGGGATTGTCAGGTGGACTTGGGATTTAAATTATTTGACTGGCATTAGAATTCTGCTGACCCCAGCTACATATCTGCTTCCTCCCATCATTATGCTGGGGATTATGGAAATGGCAGAAATGGTGCGCGAACGCAGATTTCTCCTTTATCTGCCTATTCTCGTCAGCGTGCCGCTTTTGTTTACTTCTCAATGGACACACTTGTTTTACTGGTTTACTCCGGATAATCAATATGTTGCAGCGGAAAGCGTACTTAGATATTATCCGTTTATTCTGTTTTTGCTGTATTTTGTCCTGTTCATTGGTTTCTTTGCCATCCGGTATGCCCGTTATGGTACCGTTGAAAGAAAAGGGATTTTGGTCAGTCTTATTGTCGCGGCGGTTGGTGTCACACTTCAAGTGATTTTTGGAATTGATGAGGACTTTAGTACGCTTTTTGCATCGATGCTACTGATTTATTATCTGGCATTGTATGTTCTGACTTCCAAAGAAGATACTCTAACCCGCCTGATGAACCGCCAGTGCTATTACGCGGATTCGGAAAATCTAAAAGACCAGATTACAGCTGTGGTGTCGGTAGACATGAATGACTTGAAAAAGATAAATGATATTCAAGGACATGATGAAGGTGATAAGGCTCTGAAAATGGTGGCCGATTGTTTGACAAAAAGCAAGATGAAGCAAAAAAAGGTCTATCGCATTGGCGGTGATGAGTTTGCTATCTATTATCTGGGGAAAAAGGAAGAGGAGGTCAAAGAAGATATTCAACTGATGCAGTCAGCGTTATCCCAAACCCCCTATGTTTGTGCTTTTGGTTATGAAATGGTAAAGGGAAATGATATAGAGGAGGCCATGCTTGTTGCGGATAGGGAAATGTATACGAACAAGGCTATCCTGAAAGATACCAATGAGCGAAGAATCGCGGAACATAAGGAAGCGACGATTCGCGTTATGCATGAGGCGTTAGGCTCCGGCATGTGGGGAATGGAGTTTGACGAAGACGGCAATATGACTTCTGTTATTTGGAGTCCTGAATTCAGAAAGATGATTGGGTACAAGGATGAGCATGATTTTCCCAACGAACTTGAGTCTTGGTCGAATCTTTTGTATCCGGATGATAGGGAAAATGTCTTAAAAGCGTTTAACGACACGATCAATGATTATTCCGGTCGGAAAAACTACGACGTGGAATACCGGTTGAAAGTGAAAAGCGGAGAATGGAGATGGTTTCATGCCATTGGAAGGATTTTAAGGCACGATAACGGTGTTCCACTTTCATATGTGGGTATGTTTGTTGACATTACGGATAAAAAGGTCGCTGGTTTGTAGAGTTTTCATCTGGGATGATATCGGAATAGACAGACGGGAGCTTGCTATTTGCGATATCATTGTGCCAACCCAACCAATCGGCGCTTAGCTTTGCGAACAGATGGCGCACCGGGACATGCCTTAAATTGCTTTCGCCTGCCAGATAAGATTGGCGGGCGATTTTGCTTAATTTAGGTGATTAATTGAATTTGGGACTAAAATGATATCATTTATTGGAGATTGTATGGAAGCAAAATTAAGAAGGCTCGAAAAGGATGAAACTGCGCTTTTAAAAGTGTTCCTTTATGAGGCTATATTTATTCCGGAAGATGTCACGCCACCACCAAGGAATATCGTCGAGCGGCCCGAACTGCGTGTGTATACAGATGATTTTGGGACAAGTCAGGGAGACAACTGTCTTGTCGCGGTTGTTGATCACAAAGTTGTCGGCGCAGTCTGGACGAGAATCATGAAAGATTACGGCCATATTGATGATGAAACGCCTTCTTTCGCGATTTCATTATTGAAAACATATCGCGGTCAGGGCATCGGTACGGAAATGATGAGAGAAATGCTTTCTTTGCTTAAAACTCAGGGATATCGCAGGGCATCTCTGGCGGTGCAGAAAGCGAACGACGCGGTAAAGTTGTATCAAAAGGTTGGCTTCAAGATTGCCAACGAGAACGCTGATGAGTATATCATGGTGTGTGATTTACGGAAAAACCTATGAAACTCAAGGAATATGGGATTGATCATCAAGATGTTATTGTGCTTTTGCATGGTGGAGGATTATCTTGGTGGAATTATCGGGAAGAAGCGGAAAAACTTCAGGACAGATACCATGTGATCATTCCGATTTTAGATGGTCACAGTGGGAGCGGCACACGATTTACATCAATAGAAAACAATGCTGAAAAAATTATCAGATTGATTGATGAGCGCTTTGGCGGCAGGGTTTTATTGATGGGTGGGTTGTCTTTAGGCGGACAGATTCTACTTGAGATTTTGGTGAAACGTTACGATATCTGCCGTTACGCTGTGATAGAAAGCGCGGGGACAATCCCATCCAAACTGACACACACGCTGATTAGACCGTTATTGGAAAGCAGTTATGGTCTGATAAAACGCAGATGGTTTTCCAAAATGCAGTTTAACGCATTGCATATAATGCCTTCCTTATTCGAAGATTATTATAGAGACACACGTAACATAAAAAAAGAGGATATGATCGCTTTTTTACGGGCAAGCACCTCCTATTCGCTCAAAGCATCGATCGGCAAATGTTCAGCCAATGTACATATTTTTATCGGAGAAAAAGAGGATAAGAATATCAAGCAATCTGCTTTGCAAATTCAAAAAATGATTTCCAGCGCGTCTGTTCACATTTTACCTGGTTTGTATCATGGGGAGTTTTCTCTCAATGACGCTGATGGTTATGTGAAAGCGGTGGAAGCAATCATCAATGACTCTAAAAGCTACTTTTTTTGATCAACTGACGAAACAGTTGTTTGTCCGGCAATAGCCTGCGATAATGACATCGATTTGTTTTCGATCATCGTTTTGCGCGTTTGACATCAGTATTGCGTGTCCAGGTGTGTTGAAAAAGTGGTTTTACTGCTAAAAAACTTAGCGGAGAGATAATTGTTTTTAAACGATTCAGTAAAGCATTGAATGTAGAAAGGTGTAATGTGAACATGAAAAAGATCGGATTGTTATTTTTAGCGGTTGCCGTTTGCTGTTTAGTCTTAACGGCCTGCGG
>CACZTE010000266.1 GCA_902784045.1 uncultured Eubacterium sp.
CTTATGAAACGTCGGTGTGGAGCACTATTAATACCGATACTGATCCCAAAGCGGCAGAAAAGCTTATTGCCGGTGAATTGTTTGATGACGGCTGCCCCAAATGCGGAAAAGTTCACCCGCTTAACTATCCGATGGTTTTCCACGATCCGGAGCATATGGTGATGATCAGCTATATTCTGGATGCCGCCGATTATCGGGATAAAGTTGCCGAAATTGAGGAGCTTTTTGAGGATCAGCCCCAGGTGGCGCCCGAATCCGGTTACCGTCACCGCATTGTCACAACGCAGAATGCCCTGCGTGAAAAAGCGGTTATCTTTTACAACGGTCTTGACGATCGTCTAGTGGAAATGCTGAAAGTAATCTATTCTGAGCAGGTTCTCGCCCAATATCCAAATGTACAGTTTAAAAATGTCTTTTTCTTAATCAACCCCAAAGGCGACTGGTTTATGCAGTTTATCGCTGATCGGCCGCTCACCATCCGCATTGACAAAAAAGTATATGAAGGCCTGAAAACGCAAATGGAAAAAGAGCTTAACCTTCCGGAAAACGAGCAATTTACCATCGACATGGAATGGGCTTATTTGAAGGTCAACGAAAAAAATAAAGAACTGGAAAAACAAAAAATCAACTAAAACGCGGGAAAATATTCGCGTTCATGCGTCCGCTGATATAAAAAAGTTGCGATTGAGTTTTGGATTGTGAGCGTGATGATGACCTACTTGTGATATTTTTACTTTTGGCACTATTAATCAACGATAGCCTCGATTCAATTGAAACAATGTTTTTAATATAGTGCATTGTATATGTTTTCATTATCATAAAAATATGTTATGATTAACAATAGGTATATCTTTTGACATCAAAAGATATGATCAAATCCAAAGGAAAGAGGAAAGAAGATGCCAGAACAATCCACACAAGAATCCACAAATCAATCTATACAACAGCCCCCTAAAAAATCTGACAATCAGAAAAAAATTATTATTGGTGTTGTCGCGGCGGTTGTCGTTATCGCTCTGATAGCTATCGGCGCGTCCGGCTTATTTGCCGCTTTTGTCGCTCCCAAGGAAGAGGTTCAATTCAAATTTGAACCGGAAACCGACAAAAACTGGAGCAGCGCGTCTACGCCGATTTTTGTCCATGTCAAGGGCATCGACGACAAAACAAAAAGTGTGAATTTCTACCGGATGTTTACACCGTCGATGACATCAGAGGACCGCGCGCCCAAGCGCACCTTCCCCAATGGAAAATACGAGGTGCACTATATCAGCCCGATGAACGCCGATGGTTCTGTTTATGATGTAGAAGGTGACGAAAAGGTTGACACCAACGGGAGAGATTATACTTTCAAGGCCAAATTCAAACTGGTCCAGCGTAAAGACGTCACAGCCAACAGACTTGAAAGCCTGATCAAACAGCTGAGCGATATTGGAGATTTGGGCGATGATTCGATGAAAGAGTCCGATGTATCCGGCGCGATTACAAAGATTGCTAAAGTTAAACGGGATATCGAAAACGAAAATAACGCGAAAATAGCAGCAGATCTCAAAAAACGTCAGGATCAGGCAATCGCCGACGCGCAAAACCGCGGTTATACCATCTATACCGGATCTATTGCCGTTGCGGAAAACGCCGCGCAAATGTATGCCATTCAAGGGATTCCCAATCCTTATGATAATGTCAATGAATCCGCTCAAAAATCTGAATTGGTAAAATCGACATACGCAATGCAGGCAGCTCAGTCATCTCAAAATGCTGAAACACAGCAGGAACCTTCACCGAGTGCTGAGCCCACACCGACGCCTACGCCGACACCTGCTCCGACGGCAACCCCGGCTCCAACGCCGGTCCCCACACCGACACCCGCTCCCACACCGACCATCGAACAGGGTTCATTTGTGGTGCTGTTGTTGGCCGATAAATCTGTGAGACCGCCGAACGCGCCGAATGCCAACATGATTCTCATCAGCAGAGATGCGGGACAATGGACTGATTTAGAAGGGAAGGCCGTTACGATAGGTATTCGCAACGCCAGCATCACCATGCCGACGGAAAATCGTTCACTGCCTGTTGGTCAACCTCGTGCCGGTGATGTCATTCGCGTCTTACCGCTAAAATAACACAAAAATATTTTAAAGAAAAAACCGTTCGACATTTTTGCCTATGCCGGACGGTTTTTTATTATCTGTCATTTTTTTATTGGAGAATGATCACTTGTTGTTGGTGGTCTGCATAATTTGCGTATTTTTTTAGAAACCGTTGGTATGAACACGGCTCATATCGTAATCACGGCCGTCTTCGCGTTTTTTGGATTTTGCGTAGCCGATGGAAAGAACGGCAAAGGGAATGATGTTATCCGGCAGGGCGAAGAGATTAATCAGCGGACGCATGCGATCTTCATAGGGGGCGAAAGCCAGCCAGACGCCGTCTAAATCCAAATGGACTGCTTCAAGTAAAATGTTTTCGCAAACAGCGCCAAGATCGGCATGCATGCAGTCGGGAAAGCGCAGCCGATTGGTATCGCCGCAAACGATAATCTGGACGCCGGCATCTTTCGCGCATCCGGAATAGGGTGAGCTGGCAGCGACTTTGGCCTTTAGATCGTTATCAGTTACAATGATGAATTCCCATTCCCGCTGGTTTCCAGCGGTGGGGGCGGCCATTCCGGCTTTGATCAGTTTTTCGATTTTTTCGCTTTCAACAGGACGCCCGTCATATTGACGAACAGAGTGACGGTTAAAAATAGTATCCATATTTTTTCTCCTTATCGTGATTGGTAAATTCATCATATCACGATTTAAAAAAGATTTCATATGTTTTCTTCAAAAGATTTTTCATCGAATCGTCTGATCGTATCTCTGGGTGCTACCCGATAATTTTTTTATGCGGGCATGCAAAATATAGATTTAAGAGCTTCGCTTTGAGAATATCCGGAGAATTAGATTGACCAGTCGCCGTTTTGAAATACAGGAATTTCCGTGCCGTCGGCCATGATTCCGGTAATGCTTAAATCCTCAGTGCCGACCATAAAATCCACATGGGTGGCGCTGACGTTGAGTCCCGCCGATTTTAACGCGTTTTCGTCCATTTCCGTGCCGCCTTTAATACAGGTGGGATAAGCGGAGCCCAGCGCGAAATGGCAGGATGCGTTTTCATCGAAAAGCGTGTTGTAGAATAAAATGTTCATTTCGGAAATGGGTGAGTGATACGGAACGAGGGCAATTTCGCCCAGTTGATCCGAGCCTTCGGTGGAGGCGACCAGACTTTTTAAGGCGTCTTCTCCGATGTCGGCATGAAAATCGGTGACGTGTCCGTCTTTAAAAGTAAAGGAAAATCCGTCAATGAGCTGTCCGTTGTAAACCAGCGGGTGAGAACTGACGAGGGTACCGTTAACTTTGTCTTTATGAGGCGCGGAGAAGACTTCCTCTGTTGGTATATTCGGGAAAAAGACGACGCCGTCTTCAGCGGCTTCGGAGCCGCCGGTAAAAATGTAGTTGTCCGGCATACCGACTTTAAGATCTGTGCCGTTTGCGCTTTTATAATGAAAGGCCTTGAACTGATGACTGTTTAAAAAGTCGGATTTGGCGTTGAAGGTGTCATTATGGGCGTGCCAGCAGGCGACGGGATTGTTGTTATCAACACGGGATGCTTTGATAATAGCGTCCCATAAAGCGGATACCGCGTCGGCATCAGAGAGGTTGGGAAATACTTTTTTTGCCCAGCCGACAGTAGGAACGGCAATGACGCACCAACGGATGCGGTTGTTGATGATGGCGTCGTGAAAGGGCATGGCCGCTTTGCTGAAGGCGACAGCGGCGGCTTTGACCTTTTCCGCGTCGACGCCTGCCATGATATCGGGATCTTCGGCGTGAATGGAAATGACGGCGTCGCCATCATCGACCATGGTTTTTAATCTGTCGATATGCCAGGCGGGTACTTTGGTCAGTGTTTCGGTTGACGCGTGATCATAGCGCATGCGTGCGACCTGTTCATCGCTGTATTTAACAGAAACGTCGCCGGCGCCGTGCTCAAAAGCGGCTTTGGCTACGGCACGGGCAAATTCCATGCATTCAGCCGGCGCGTTAATGACGAGTTTTTGACCCGGCTGAAGGTTGACGCCGATAGCAACGGCGATTTCCGCGAGTTTTTGTTGATATGAGGATAGTGACATGTTAGACCTCCATTGAATTTAGATTCGGCATAACCGGATTGATTGAATACAGAAAGCAACGCTACGGCACGAACTGGTGCCTTCTAAACGTGCGTGGCTTGCTTTAACTTTGTTTTGATTTCGCTTTGATTTTACTCTATTTTTATAAAAAGTATTTTGGAGAAATTTTATATATCATTAAATGAGCGCTTTAGGTGGCGCTGGCCTGATTTTGCCGATAAATCATGTTTTTAACAAATCTTTTCCCACGGCGTAAGGTTTTATTTCAGATTTTGATATTCAGGATGAGATTTTTTGTATAGTCTCGGTGATAACAAAATGAACCCGAAAACAGGCTTTGCAGATCCGTCGCTTTGATATCGTAAGTGAGAACTTCTTTTTGAACCGGACTAAGTTTTGTCTGGTTGGTGCGCAAATTGGTCAAAATGGGCATATCGGAGCTACTTTTAATCATTTTGATAATGTCTCTGCCTTTTTCATTCATGGCGAGGACGCGCAGATAAGGGGGCGCTTCGCGCAAAGCGTTTAGTTTTTCTTCCTCAGATGCCATCATCAGGTGGGCCAAAGCGCGTCTGACGCGGCTTTTGGGGATGCGTTTGGATGAGGCGACATCCACAATACCTTCGATATGTTTTTCGGTTTTCAAAGCGTTTTGAATGGCGAATTCCAACCCTTCGGACACATCGGGAAGGGCTCTGATATCTTTGAGATCACAAGCAGTCAGACGAGCAAGTAGAGCATTTTCGTAGTTTGTTTTGATGTTCTTGACAGGCATGGCTTTTAGCATATCCGTCGGGTAGGGGACATAGTGAGCCGCGGTTAAACTATCACCTTTTTCCAGACAGTCACGAATATGTTTGGCCGATGAGAAGATGCGGTTCTCAGATGCCGCGGTGTTGTGTTCGGCGCCTTCTCTTTTAACCGCAAAGGCGGTAAAATCACAATGCTGTTTTCGCATGGCCTTTATATACTCGACGGCGAGAATATTGTTAGGGGATTTTAAAATGGCCGCCGCGTCTTCGCCTAAGATGTCTCCTACAGCTTTTTCCCTTGCGGCGGCAAAGCCCATGCCCTGTTTTAAATAATTTTTGAGGATGTCTCGTATGTTGTCAGGCTCGTCGCAAAGCGCGTCGGCAACTGCTTTAAGCTTTTGAACATTTTCGCACTCGCTGCCGAAAGAGAGCACGTCAACGGCTTGCGACGCATTTAAAATGGCTACGGCGCCGTCCGCGAAGGCCTCCGCTCCCGCTCCCGCAAAAATATAAGGCAGCTCGCAAACGAGATCCGCGCCGTTTTGAAGCGCCATCCCGGCTCTTGTCCATTTGTCCGTGACGGCGGGACCGCCGCGCTGGACAAAACCGCCGCTCATCAGCACCATGATATGAGTGGCGCTCGCGGCGTTTTGCGTGATGTTCAAATGATGACGATGCCCGTTGTGAAAGGGATTGTATTCTGCGATGACAGCGGCGAGTTTCATCTTTTTCCTCCGGGGATTGGTCTAAGAAAATGCAATTTTTTCAAGGTGATGATTAAAATTGTATAAGCGGATAATCGCGATAATTGATATTATAATAACATATCTCAATGTCAATTCAAATTTTCAATTGATACAGTATTTTTTAAAGGAGAATTTAGTTAAGATGAAAGTACTCGTGATTAATGCCGGCAGCTCTTCTCTGAAATATCAGATGCTGGACATGGAAACGGAAACCTTGATGGCCAAAGGCCTTGCGGAACGAATCGGTATCGAAGGTTCGGTTGTGACGCATCAGCCCGCAGGCGGCAAAAAAGTGACATTTACACGTCCGATGGATACCCATAAAGAAGCGCTTGATATTATCATGAAAGCGTTGGTCGATCCCAATCACGGTGTGATTAAAAGCTTGGATGAAATTGACGCTGTTGGTCACAGAACCGTTCATGGCGCCGAAACCTTTGCTTCATCTGTTGTCATTAACGACGAAGTGATTGAAAAAATGGAAGAATGCTCTGTTCTTGCACCGCTTCATAATCCTGCTAACTTAATCGGGATTCGTGCCTGCCAGGAACTCCTTCCCGGCGTACCGATGGTCGGTGTTTTCGATACCGCTTTCCATCAGACCATGAAACCCGAAGCTTATATTTATGCCCTTCCTTACGAATTATATGAAAAATACCGTGTTCGTAAATACGGCTTCCATGGTACATCTCATCGTTTTGTCAGCCTCCAGGCTGCCAAACTCATGGGCAAAAAACCCGAAGAAGTCAAACTCATTTCCTGTCATTTGGGCAACGGCGCCAGCATCGCGGCTATCGACGGCGGAAAAGTTGTTGACACATCCATGGGCCTCACGCCTCTTGCTGGTCTCGTCATGGGGACACGTTGCGGTGACATTGACCCCGAAATCATGATTTTCCTGCGCCAGAACGGTTATACCACCGAAGAACTTGACCACATGATGAACAAGGAATCCGGTGTTTTGGGTATTTCCGGTGTTAGCTCCGACTTCCGTGATTTGGAAGCATCGGCTGAAGAAGGAAACAAACGCGCGCAA
>CACZTE010000267.1 GCA_902784045.1 uncultured Eubacterium sp.
ACCGGTTCTATTTTGATAGTTGGGTACATCACGGCACTGCCGCCGAATTCCCGTATTTTTGCCATCGTGCTCGACGCCTGCGCCCGTGAACGCGTCACAACAAAGCGTTTCCCGAAAAAGGGCTTGTTGTCAAAGAAACGCAATTTTTCGCGTTTTGTCACCACGTCGCCGACAACGATGAGACTCGGCGCTGTCATTTTGGCTTTTGTCGCAACCTCTTCGATGGTCTCAAGGGTACCCGTCACCACGCGCTGGCGCGGATCGGAGGCGCGATATACCACCGCCGCCGGTTTTTTGGGGTCCATACCGTTTGCCATGAGATTTTGGGTGATGCGTCCTAGGTTTTTCATTCCCATTAGAAAAACGATGGTGCCTTTTGAGGCGGCAAGCACCGGCCAATCCAAATCTTCGGCGTCATCCTGACGATGTCCGGTGACGACCTGGAAGGAGGCGACGCAATCCCGATGGGTAATGGGAATGCCCGCGTAGGCAAGGCCGCCGATCACCGATGTAATGCCGGGAATAACTTCAAAAGCCACACCTGCGTCGTGCAAGGCTTCCCCTTCTTCACCGCCGCGGCCGAACACGTATGGATCGCCGCCTTTTAAGCGTACGACATTACGCCCTTCAAGTCCCAGCTTGACGAGCAATTTATTGATTTCCGGCTGAGGAAGCGCATGGCTTTTTGCCCGTTTGCCGACGTATATACGCTCAGCGTCCTCGGGCACGTATTCCAAAAATTCGGGATTGACCAGCGCGTCATAAACCACAGTGTCGCAGTTTTCCAGTTTTTCCTTGGCGCGCACGGTAATCAGTCCCGGATCACCGCAGCCTCCGCCGGCAAGATAGACAATTCCTTTTCTCATTCATTCACCTCCTTTTTGAGTTTTTCCGCAAGGGCAGCGCCGATGGTCTCGGCATCGCTGACCTTGCCTTTCATAGTATTTTTAACAAGTTTGTGTCCTTCTTCATCCCCGTAAAGGCCGGTTAAGCAGATATCATCCCCGTCCACTTTGCAGTAGGCGCCGATGGGTAAATGGCAATCGCCGTCAAGGGATGTTAAAAATTTACGTTCTGCTACCATTTGAACAGCGGCAACAGGATCAACGACCGGTTCTAAAATTTCCCGAACTTCGTCGTTATCTTCTCGCATTTCCACAGCGAGAATGCCCTGAGCCGGAGCGCAGACAAATTCATCGGGAGCCAAAGGAATAACATTGTAATCACAACTATTATAAACATCGATGCGTTTCATGCCCGCCGCCGCCAGAATAATCGCGTCAAAACCTTCATCGGTAAGCTTTCTCAAGCGGGTATCGACGTTGCCGCGAATACCCTGGATGTTTAAATCCGGACGCATGCGCGAGAGCTGATAAGCACGGCGCTTACTGCCGGTGCCAACTTTAGCGCCTTTGGGAAGCTCAGAGACCGAATTGATCTCGTGGCAGGTCACCAGCACGTCCGAGGGATCTTCTCTAACCGGCGGCGCCGCGAGGGTCAGTCCATCGGGCAGAGAACTCGGCATATCCTTCATGCTGTGAACGGCCATATCGATATCTCCGGAAAGGAGTGCCTCTTCCAGTTCTTTGGTAAACAAGCCCTTATCGCCGATGGCATCCAGCGCTTTATTCTGTACGCGGTCTCCTTTGGTAGAGATGATCCTAAGTTCAAAATCGACATCAGGATTGGCTTCCCGCAGACGGTCAAGCAGCCATTCGGTTTGTACCCGGGCTAGCTTGCTACCCCGGGAGCCGACAATGATTGTTTTCATATTTCTCCTTTCGATGGCTTTCGCCTGTTCTTGTAAGGTTTCAGTTGACAAATCGGTTAGCGCCCTTAGCTTTGCCTTTTTTTCAGATTCTTCCGGAATCGTAGCTACGATATCATCACGGAGGATACGAAGATAATTTAGTCTTTCAGCATATTCCGGACCATACTCCGCTTTGAGTGCTTTGACAATGGAAATGGTCGTCATCGGGCTGGCGCCTTCCGTGCAGACGGATAAGGTCAGATCCCCTCTGCGAATGACCGACGGAAAAAAATAATCGGAACGCTCGGGATCATCCGCGGCGTTTACCGGAATTCTCCGGACTTTACAGTCCTCAAGGATTCTGGCGTTAAGGGCGTGATCATTGGTGGCCGCCACGGCAATATCGATGCCTTCCAACATATCGGGCGAATAATCCGCGCAGACCACCGTAATCCCTTCCGCGTCGAGGGATTTATCCGGCTTTCGCGCGAGGGCCGTCACCAAAGCGCCAGCCTCAGCAAACGTTTTGGCACGGCGGGCGCCGACGGTTCCGAGACCGACAACCAGCACCCGCTTTTGGTTCATTTCAAAAAGGAGCGGCGCTTTCATCAGGCATCCTCATCCAGTAAAAACGCCATGGATTTTTCCAGACGCATAATATCGCTGTCATTATCGAGAGATTTGAGCTTATGAATCGGCGGCATGACCATTTTGCGAAAACCAGAGCGAACGATTTTTTCCAAATAGTCATAATCCTTGCCCGTCATGTGGTAGCGCTTGTTTAAAATCGCGATGGTTTCGTCAGCCAGACTTCTGGCTTGCTCATTTAAAGCACCGACAAGGTTATCCACCTGAGCTTTGGTAATCCAGAGCATCAGCCCGTCAATTTCGTCCTCAATCAATGACGCAATTTGCTTCGCGACTTTGATGCGGTACTGCATTTTTTCGTCGATGAGATTTTTAAAATCGTCGATGGTAATCAGCGTCACCATGTCCATGTCGCCGACTTCCGGCTCCACATCCCGGGGAAGCGCCAAGTCGATTAACATCAAGGGTTTTTCTCGATCCGGCATTTCTCCTTCCCGGATGATGGTATGAGGTGATGCCGTCGCCGTAATGACCACATCAGTGTCTTCCATGGCTTCATAGCGATCAGTATACTGAACGACGTTGACGCCTTCGTAAATATCCCGGTATTCATCTCCGGGATGAAAGGTTCTGTTAGTCATCGTCACATGGTTAAATCCTTCCGCCGCCATATAGCGCAACGCCAAAAGGCCCATTTGGCCGGACCCGATAATCATGACTTTTTTGTCCTGATAAGTATCTGGAAATGTGCGCTTCACATGCTTGACCGCAGTAGAGCTTAAAGACAACGGCGTTTCCGAGATTTTATACTCGGTTTTCATTTTTTTGGCAAAGGTCACGGCTTCTCTGAAAGCCTTAGTAAGGTATTTGCCCGCGCCGCCTTCATCCCGGGATTTATCAAGCGCCTCTTTAGCCTGGCCCAAAATCTGATCTTCACCCAGAATCATGGAATCGAGGCCCGTGACAACACGGTAGAGATGAAGCACCGTTTCTCTACCTTGATAGTCAAAAAGATAAGGCTCCAGCTCTGGAGATTTTTCCGTTAGATAAAAATTTCGCAAACACGCGATAGCCGCTTCCGGCTGTGCGGTCGCGGCATAGATTTCCGAACGATTGCACGTTGAAAGAATAATCACCTCGTCAATAGACGGCTCCTGTTTAAGCTCAGCGATACCTTCTTTGATGGTTCGGTTGATAAAGGAGGCTTTCTCTCTCACCGCCAAAGGCGTTTCTTTGTGATTGATGCCCACAACAACAATTTCCAAATTTAATTCCTCCTGTAATTAGGATTTGATTATATAATAGTTATGTCTCCAAAACATGGCCTGCGTCGCGACAATGCTTTTGTCCATAACAATAATTTAAAATTTTCCATCGGCTATTATACCATATGGGGTATAGTAATCAAGAATATCCGAACACCGCATTTTGTTTTTCGCGCTATTTTGAGCCGTTAACGAACAAAATCGTTAAACTGTCCGTTTATGTCTTTTAAAAA
>CACZTE010000268.1 GCA_902784045.1 uncultured Eubacterium sp.
AGGATGAAGGTAGCGTCTATTATTTGAATCAAAAAGCTCAGATAGACAATCATCACAAACGGCAAGATCAGGAGACACAAAAACATCACCGGATTTAAACTCACTATCAAGAATAACAAATTCGGTGTCACCTACGACAGGTATTATATCTTCTTTCATTTGTACAATAGCGGAAACCTTTGGCGCATCTGAAACCAAACGTTGGGTAAAATCCCTAAGATCGTCAGGATTTCCCTCTGCAGCCAGAGTGACATAACTTCCCTTATTTTTGACATATCCGGTAATATGGCAATCATCCGCAAGGCGTTTGACAAAAGGTCTGAAGCCGATCCCCTGAACGATACCGTAAAGTTGAATATGCTTTCGAAGCTTTTCTTTCATAGCAATTCCTTTTAGACTGTAAAACATGCTGTCTTTTTATATAATCATCATATATTCAGTCGTATTTTATTTTAAACAAAATACAAAATCAATATTTTTTGACCGTTCGTTCTCTTCTATTTTGTTTATCATGTTCGAAAATAGAAAAGACTTTCAAAACAGAAAACTCCGTTTTGAAAGTCTGTATAATAATGCTTTTTGATTGTTTTACTCAGCATCATCGGTTTTGGAATCATCCGAAACATCTGCCTGATCTTCTTCCGGCTGTTCAACGGTAGCATCCACTTTTGTTGTTTCCGGAATTTCTTGTTCTTCCTCAGGCTGAGATTTCTGAGGCAATCCGCGTTCCAACACATCGATAATATACCCCGCCGCAGCAAGCAACAGAGCATACACAATATACATAGAAACACTCTGAGCGAAATATCCCAAAAATGTGCCGGCAATTTGCATAAAGCCGCTGATATAGCTTGCTTCAACCATTTGACCGATATAGGTTCCGATGCTGAACATCATATAAATAGCATAAATCATCAGCAAAACGGCGCATACATACAAAACAATCGGTTTCCACCCTAATTTTTTTCTGTTCATATAATATATATCTCCTTTATGATTATTGAAAAATAGTTTACCGATAAAACCTTAAATTTGAACATATTTTTTCTCTGTTTTTAGAAAAACTTCTTAAGAAATGGTTTTCCAAAAAGAAATTTCTCCGTATCTTTCAAAATAACGTGCCATCTGAGAAAGTTTTAAAGCGCATCTCGGAAATAAACCGCCGTTACCGTCGTAGGATTTGATAGCATCGTCATTTTGGGTGCCGGCGCAGATTTTGAACAAATCGATCAAAACTGCTTCTGTTTCGTCGTGACGGCCTTTAATTCTCGGGAGAAGCTTTTGAGACAATGCGAAATCAAGGCCTTTTTCCTGTGTCATAGCGCCGGTCTCCGCGTTGAAATATAAGTAATAACCGATTTCGTCACGAACATGGACACCGATTTGGGCATTTGCTTTGCTTAGAATACCGTTCATTGCATCAAGTAGTGTAACTACTTCAGTAATCATTTTGCGGTGTTCTGTAATCTGAATAAGGTTTTTATTAAGCGGTTTGAAGAATTCGGCATTGACAGCATTGACTTTCGGCATTGAGTTCGGTGCAGGTTTTAATTGAAGCGATGGATATCCGATTTCGATAACAGACGCTGCGTCAATTAATCTTGAACTCATTTCGCCTTTGATGTTGTCCCCGCTGACAGTTCCGAATAAATGCAGATTTTCCGGAAGGCGTAGATCCCCATAATAAGTATAGGCCTTTTCATCACTCCCGAAACGTTCTTTCCCAGTAAGGATATCCGTTTGCCATTTACCTTTTCGAAGTCGCCTGCTTCCAATTGCAGAGAGAACATCAGCAAAATAAGTCTCCGCCGATGCTAGGCCCATTTCTTCAAAACAAAGAAAATATGGTTTGTCCGGGTTTTCCGTCGCCCTTGCAGCTGTTTCCAAAAGAATACCTGGGATAAAAACATCGTTTTTTCCGACTTTTCCCAAAATGGCGTCGCTATTTTGCCAATCGGCTCTAACCGGTACACTTACAAAACGGCGATTATCTTCATCCGCACCGAGAGCCTCAGCGAATAACCGCAGAAATTGCATCATACCATTGCCTGCGACTCCGGTTAAAATCACTAGCGGATCAGACTTTATGCTAAGGTATAAATTCATGACATCGGCAGAATCAACGTTATAGCCCTCAGCAGAAATATAAGACGAAACTTGTCTAAGCGTGCCAGAAATGTCACCTTTAGCATCAATAAGATTTTCTTCAATATAGAGATCTTCATGTCGATTAGGCTCAGATTGCTCTACCTCAGTGTTTTTATCTATTTGAGGTTCAGTGGTTTTTTGAGCCGCAAGAAGCACTTTTTGAAGTTCAATCAAATCTTCTTTGGTAAGGCCGGTGCCGACTACCTGAACACTCCCTCCTGCCAAAACAGGTGCTTGAGCCATTGCTTTGGAACGCTTTCTAGACTTTTTAGCATGATCTTTTCCGGATCGTATGGCAGAAATAGCAGAAATCAGCACATTGTCTTCTTTGTCAACAGAATCGGTTTTTTTAGTCTCTTCGGAAGGCTTGGTTTCCATAGACTCAGATTCATGAACAGATTCCTCACTTTCGGTATTGTCGTCATCAGAAGATTCAACATCTTCATCAGCGGAATCTAAATCAATTGCTGCCGATTCTTCAGTAGCTTCATCGCTCAGAATGTTATCTTCCTTTGATTCGGATAAATTTTCATCCTCAGAGTCTTTTTCGGATATATCCTCAGTTTCTGTTTCAACAATTTCGGTTTCGTTTTCTGTTTCCTCAGAATCCTCAGAAACTGCAGCATTCGGATCTTCTTTCAGAACGCAACGATCATAATAGGTATTATAGATTTCAATCATTTCGGCAAGGTCGGTTTCCAATACATTATCGGCCGGCACTTCACCGTAATATTCTCTAAAAAAGGCAATTCCATCTATATATCTGGGATCTTTAAGATCAATATTTTTTTCATCGTCATCAAATGATCCTGGGTTGACGGTTTCTCGAATCTCCGCAACAATAGGCTTAAGCTTATCGGCAACAGCACGATGCAATGCTTCGTCGGTGTCAGGATTCTCGTTTTTAATGATGTCATTTTCGATGCTTTTGTACCCGACACACAAAGCCAGATAAAGTTTACGATCGTCTTTATTCAGTAAATATTTTATACCGACGCCGTTATTGGCAAAGCGGGAAATCCGTTTGTCAACAATCTCAATCCACGGAATTTCTTCCCAATCATCACTTCCGGCAAACCCTATTACTTTATATTGATTGGGCGGCATGACCGACAAACCTTCAATAGAACCCGGAATGGCATCGGTGAGTATGTCTTTGAAAGAATAACGGAAGTCTTTTGTAAAAAAGCTTGCGTATTGATCCACTAATGTCTGTAGGTTTTCCTGTAGGCCCGGACCGTCCAAACGCCCGAAATAGTAATCGAGTTTGGTATCGAGCAACTCAAGAATGAGCTGTTTATCATCTGTGTTGAGATCATCTCCCAAAGAACGATCTATTGTAAAGTAAAAATGATCGTCAATGGTTTCCATCGATAAGAACCCTGCTTCGGAAAATTTAATATAGGGACCGTCCATTATAAAAGACAAGATAGCGTCAAGTCCGGCCGTTCCGACATCTTCTATATTTTTTTCAGCATTACGGTCCTGATCTTTGTTGTTGGCAATACGTTCTTTATAATATTTTTGGACGTTGGCGGACACCATAAAAACATCGGCGCGCCAGCGGTTATCTGCTTCTTTAAAGTAATACTTCAAGAAGGTTAAATCATATGAATCTCTAAAATTCAAAAGTGATTTTCCCGGGCCGATAAAATCGAATAGGCTTTGTTTTAATGTGAGCGCCTCATCGCTGGGAAGCACCATTTTAATCGCAAATTCAGATTCTTCCAGTTTTTCAATGACAAAATATGGTTGTTCTTCCTTTTTGCGGTCATCCCATTCGGAAGACGGCGAAGCAAAAAAATCCTCATACTCTGGAAAAAGATTAATAAATTTGCGAGAAAGCGCTTTACTCCAAGATAATGTAAAGCCTGTGTCAAAGGATTCACTTTCGAGGTATGAGGGGTATTCCCGGCCTTCAAAAAGAAACATAACGCGCTTTTCTCTGCGATCGCATCCGAAATATTCCATCAATTGATCCGGAATGCGAACTGTTCCTTCACGAAACATATCAAGCTCGGACATCACAGATACTTCATAATCATTGAGCACTTTCCAATTATCAATTCCAAATAGTTCTAACATGGGTTTGCCTCGTTTGTTGATTTATTGTTCTTTATCTATTGTAACATGAAGTGCGTAAAAAATACAGAAAAGCCGCACCGGAAATAATTCCGAAAGCGGCTTTTTTGCTTAAGCGACAATTCATTAAAAATTAAATTGTGGATATTAGAGATTGTCTTTAAAGAAAGCTTCGAGTTCAACGATGACAGTGTCTTCGTCAGCACCTTCCGCACGAACAATCACAGTGTCTCCACTTTTTGCGCCAAGGCCCATCACCGAAAGCATACTTTTCGCGTTAGCGGTTTTTTCTGCTTTAACGATACTAACTTCAGAAGCATAGGGCTGTGCCTGTTTGACAAGAAGACCGGCGGGTCTCGCGTGAATGCCAGCAGGATCAGTAATGGTATAAGAAAATTCTTTCATTGGGGTTCTCCTTTGTGCCGATTTTAATAATATTTTATCATGATTTTCAAAGGAATCAAGAAAAAATCATTTTAT
>CACZTE010000269.1 GCA_902784045.1 uncultured Eubacterium sp.
CCTATGGTGCGAGAGACGGGAGTCGAACCCGTACGTACGGTGTACACACGCCTCTGAAACGTGCTTGTCTGCCTATTCCAACACTCTCGCGCTGTCAATTTTCAAATGCTTAATTATCATAAGCTTTAATTGCGTGTTTGTCAAGAAGGGATTATCATCTTTTTCAAGTTAATTGTTTTAAGCTCAAGTCTTGGCGCCCATCAAAAAGGACGCCGGTCAGACCTGATTCAGTTTTTGAGAAAAAAACTACTAAATCAATGCCCCAACCGTCACTGCTTCGACTGTTAACAATCATTTCCCCTGACATATACAACCATTTGCGAAAAAGCATCACATCAGTTATACTTTTCGTGAGAAATCCATTTGATGATTTTTCACAGAGACATTCGTACTTCCCGTCATATTCTGGAAAATATGTTTGCACCTCGAAAAAAACAGTATCTTCCTCTTTCGGATTTAAACGCGCATCTCTGTTAAAAAAATTTACGAGCTTTTCAAGGAGAGCAAATGATCAAACGAAAAGAAATCATCATCGTCGCTGTTTTGATTTTGATTTCCTTAGCCATAATTGGTGCGCACATTTTCATTTCGAACACAAAAAACGCCAAAACCGTGCGCATTACACAAAACAATCAAGTCATCATGAACCTGCCTCTCGATAAGGACACAGAAAAAACCATCAACAACGAAGACGGTTATAACATTGTTGTCATCAAAGATAAAAAAGTCTATGTTCGGGAAGCTGACTGTAAAAATCAAATTTGCGTCAATACAAAAGCGATTGCCAACGTTGGGGAGAGTGTTGCTTGTCTTCCCCATCATTTGATTATAGAAATCGTTCCGGAAGGAGAAAATTGAAAAACACACGTTATTTAGTTGTATCAGGCGTTTTGCTGACCTGTTCCATCATTCTGGGATATGTGGAATCATTGTTTCCGCAGTTCATCCCTATTCCGGGTGCCAAAATCGGTTTGTCAAATATCATAACGCTGCTCAGTTTTAATCTACTCTCTCCCCTCGCCGCTTTTTTTATTCTGATCAGCAGAATTATCATTACGGGAATGCTGTTCGGGACACCAATATCTATCATTTATTCGCTAAGCGGCGGCATTTTGAGCTATATCGTTATGTTCGTACTTATAAAGCTTAACAAAAAAGACAAACATTCTCTGATTTTTATCAGCATTTTAGGTGCGATCAGCCATAATAGCGGACAGCTCATCGCAGCGGCTTTTATGATGAAGGCACCGAATATCATCATCTATTATCTTCCGTTTTTAATACTACTTGCGATTCCCGCAGGGCTTGTTGTCGGCGTCGTATCAGGGGCTGTACTTCGTTATCTGCCAGAATCGCTGTTGACGGAAAAAAAAAGCGGCCATCCACCAGACACAAAATCAGAAAGACCAAAGGATGATACCGACAATCAAAAGAACGCTTAAATCAGACACGATGTTGTATGATTTAAGCGTTTTTAAATAGTTATTTATCCTTTTTTTCACGGATGAAAAGCCGAATCGGCGTGCCGTCAAACCCAAAAGTCTCTACAATTTGATTTTCAAGATAACGTTTATATGAAAAATGCATCAGCGTTTCGTCGTTGACAAAAATAACAAAAGTCGGAGGACAAGTTCCGGTTTGAGAACCATAATAGATTTTGAGTCTTCTACCGGACTTCGCCGGGGGCTGCTTAAGGGTGACAAACTCGATAATAGCCTCATTCATTTTCCCGGTAGTAACTCGTTTTTCGCTTTGGGCTTTAACATAATCAATCATATTGTAGAGTTTATTGACGCGTTGACCGGTTTTCGCGGAAATAAAGACGATTGGCGCGTAAGTCATAAAAGATAAAGCATTTCGTATATCTTTCATCATCCGATTCATCGTTTTGTCGTCTTTAACAATCGCGTCCCATTTATTGACAGCAATGACGGTGGGAATATAGCGATTGTGGGCAATGCCCGCAATTTTGCTATCCTGCTCCGTGACGCCTTTTTCAGCATCAATCATCAGGACAACGACATCCGCGCGATCAATGGCCGCCACAGCCCGAACAATGCTGTAGCGCTCAATATCATCCAAGATTTTTTTCTTCCGGCGAATACCGGCTGTATCAATAAAGATATACTCTTTGCCCTCGTAAGTCACCTTGCTGTCAACCGCGTCCCGCGTAGTTCCCGGAACATCACTGACAATGTGACGTTCTTCTCCCAAAAGTTGATTGACCAATGTGGATTTTCCAGCGTTGGGTTTTCCGACCACAGCGATTTTAAGACCGGTTTCTTCTTCGGAATCCTCTTGATAAATCGCTTCTGTACGCGAAATTATTTCATCTAACAATTCTCCTAAACCGAGACCTTGTTCCGCCGAAATTGGCAAAGGATCACCGAGCCCCAGATTATAAAATTCGTAGATAGCGTCATCCATTTTCGCGCTGTCCAATTTATTGACGACAACTATAACAGATTTTCCGAATTTTCTGAGCATTTCAGCTACATCAGCATCCGCGGCGGTCATTCCTTCTCTACCATCGACAAGGAGTAGCGTTAAATCCGCCATATCAATAGCCATTTCAGCCTGAAGACGCATTTGTTTTAAAATGCTGTTGTCGGTTTTAAGTTCAATTCCACCGGTATCGATCAGTGTGAAAGGATGATTAAGCCATTCCGCATCGGCAATAATGCGGTCCCGTGTAACACCGGGCGTATCTTCGACAATAGCTATGCGCTCGCCGATTAATTTATTAAATAGTGTGGATTTTCCAACATTAGGTCGACCTACCACCGCAACTATTGGTTTCATAATAATTCTCAGGCGCGGGAACTCACTCCCTATGAAATTGGTGAGAGGAGCGCCTTTCTCCTTTCGTTGTCCTAGTATTGATTAAATATCTTAGTCATGCAAAAATCTAAACGCAAGAACAAATGATATTTATTTTTGTTGTAATAATTCGGTTATAAGCCTTATGATAAACTTCTTGGCCCGATTATTCTTTTTTATTTAGATTTGTCTTTTGAATAAAAGATTGGATATGAAAGAAATTAACTTTGCTAAGCAATATAAGTAATCTTTAGAGTGGTTGTTCGTAATATTGCTTTTCTTTTGTCACAAAATCCATCTTTCCGACGACAGCTTCAGATAACAAAGCTCTGCCGTCATTGGCAATCACGCGAACAGGTTTTTGAAAATGATCTGACAATTCCGTCACAGTCACATCGTCAAGCAGCATTTCTGTTTCATGTTTAACACAATTTCCCGGAAGAAAATAAGCGTCAATTTTCTTGTTGTGAGGAATCTGATTCATAATGTCGGATCCTGTGATAAGCCCGGATACAGTAATGCTTTTTCCAAAATAGTTGTTGACAATCGTATAAATTTCAAAACAGATATCAGCGTAGGCCTTCGTAATTTGTTCACACCATCTTTTGACATAAGGCGATGCTAATTCTCCTGTAATAATACCATAAAAACGTTTCTTTTGGCAGTCTTCATTATATTTTTGACTGGCAATGGCGGTTTTTAACTGCTTTTCAAAATCAGCAATCATTCCCACGCCGTTTTCGATTTGCGAAAAATCTTCATAGTAAGCGGCATCGGGTATTTCCCGATTCGCGGTGAGATAGAGTTCATCCCCGGGATAAACAAAATGAACGTTGTGACGGGCAAGCATGGTTTCTTGACACGTCTTAATAATATCCAGTGTTTCACGAGCTTTATCAGGGCTGACAGGTACAATATCAGGAAGACCTTTTCTAAACTGCGTGAGTCCGATGGGAACAACAGAAACGCTCCTCATCTCAGGATATAACCGAGACAAATCCGACAATGTCCTCGAAAGTTCATCACCATCATTATATCCCGGACAGAGAACAATTTGAGCGTTCATCGCAATATGATTATCTTTAAAATAGTGAAGCTCTGTCATGATATTTCCCGCGAATCGATTGCGTAGCATTGTTTTACGTAATTCAGGATTGGTCGTATGAACAGAAATATTAATGGGCATTATACGATAACGAACGATGCGCTCTTTTTCAGCCTCGGAAAGATTGGTCAACGTGATATAGTTGCCGTAAAGAAATGACATACGTTCATCATCATCTTTGACATAAAGCGTATCACGCATCCCGGAAGGCATTTGATCAATAAAACAAAAAATACAATTATTTTTGCAACGCCTGATACTTGAATTGTTGTCATAGCGCAATCCTAATGTTTCATCTGCATCCCGCTCAATATCCAATTCCCAAACGTCTCCGTCAGGTTTTTCAATTTCCACAACTAAATCCAAATCATCCTCAAAAAAACGGATATCAAGCTCATCTTCTACAGGAAAACCATTAATGGAAAGGAGAAAATCACCTGCCGACACGCCCATTTCGTCCAAAACAGAACCGGGAATGACATGATTAATTTGATATTTCATATGTTTACTTTCTCTTTCTTATCACTCGTGATCTGTCGGCATTGCGTGTAAGGACAAACCGCTATGCAAAGGCCGCAAACACTTCCCCGACCAATGTGTTGAAAATGATTTTTCATGTATTCGCTGCATGCATGCGCATCAAATAAATCTTTGCGTTTTTTATCTTCCGTCCAATTGACGCCTTCAATAGCTTGCGCCGGGCAAATGTCTTTACAAAGTGTGCAAGTTCCGCAACGCGATGGAATAATCTTTTTGGGCGACTCTATATCATAATCAATTAAAACAGTTCCCAATCTAACCGCGCTTCCCCATTGATTGTGAATAAAGAGCGCGTTTTTTCCAATCCATCCCATTCCAGAAAGGTTCGCGGCAGTTTTATGGGAAAAAACACCGGCGTAATAAGCCTTGGGATCCGACTGAGAAGCTGGAATAGGATGTGCCTTAAAACCTTTCGACTCCATAAAAAACCCGATTTTTAATGTTAGATCATCAATATATCGATTAACCGCTCGGTAATGAGCAAAATAAGAGATGGTGGGCTGATCAGAAATTTCTCCGATTATTCCCGAGATAAGTCTGACAACAACCGTTATCGCAGAAGTGAATCCAAGCCTGGTTTCCGAAGGCAGGGATGATAAATCGCTAATGCCGATATCCACACCGGGAGGATTTCCGATGAACTTTTGAATATTGTCGCAAATTGTATGAGAATCCATGCGATTATTCCTATCTCTTTATGCTATAATTTTCTTCAACGGAGGAAACGAATCATGATGAATCGCAATATTGAAGATAAACTTATTATATTATATGTGTTAAGTAAAATCAAAATCGGATTAACTCGTGAACAAATTGCTTTAGTCGTTCTGTCCAATATGCAACTGTCTTATTTTGATCTTCAATTATTAATTGACGATTTAGTCTCAAAT
The DNA here is from genome assembly GCA_902784045.1 of uncultured Eubacterium sp. Taxonomy (GTDB): domain Bacteria; phylum Bacillota; class Clostridia; order Eubacteriales; family Eubacteriaceae; genus RUG12931. The sequence goes on from CACZTE010000269.1 coordinate 5,356, forward strand.
GGATTTATAACGGAAAACAATCAAAATGATTCTGCTCCAGAATACACAATCACACCTTCCGGCGCTGAGACACTAACAGGTTTATCCTATAAAATTTCCTCGTATCTCAAAGAAATTGTTGATGAATACATCAAAAACAATCAAGACAAAATATTAAGAGAATCTGTTATTGACGCCTATTACAACAAAACAGCCCCAAATCATTACCAAGTTCATCTACTATTGATGGAAAATAAAATCAAGGTGCTCGAACTGAATCTCGATACGCCGGATGCGGAACAGGCTGCCGCTATCTGTGAAAAATGGCGTCACCAAACTCAACGGATGTACGCAAGCATGATTGATGCGCTTATCAATGATTATTCTTAACATTTGCTCATATTTCATTTTAAATAATATCAATCATGATTTTTATTAACTGCTTTTAAAAATCAAAAACCCGGACAAGCCGAGTTTTTGATTAATCATGATAATGATAATGGTCTGTTACAAAAGACAGGCTATTTTATTTTTTTGTAAAAGCGCGTTCAATTAACTTCAGAATTTCTACAATCACAATTGGCGATAAGGCAGCCGCAATAATCAAGCTCCATTCGCTCATATTCAGTGATGTCACATTAAAGAACGGATGAAGGAACGGAACAAAGATAACAATTAACTGCATTATTACGGAAATCGCAATGGCTCCCCATAAATAGCGATTGGTAAAGAAGTTTTTCGAAAAAATCGTTCCTGTAGCCGATCTGACGTTAAAGACATGCACGAGCTGCGATAAACCAAGTACTGCGAAAATCATCGTTCTGGCTTCCTCAATACCGTATTTATTCAAGCCGTAATTAAAAACAAAAAGCGAAATAGCCGCAAGCATAATTCCTTGAATGATAATACGCGCACCGTAACCATCTGCAAAAATGCTGTCGGAAGCATTGCGCGGCGGCTGTTTCATAATGTCATCTTCGGCTTTTTCCATTCCTAAGGCCAAGGCCGGTAATGAATCGGTAACGAGATTAATCCACAAAATATGAACCGGCAAAAGAGGCTGAGCCCATCCTAAAACTGTCGCGACAAACAATGTGAGTATTTCGGCAATATTACAGGACAGTAAGAAGTGAACGGCTTTTCGAATATTGGCATATATTGCCCGACCTTCTTTGACAGCGGCAACAATCGTAGAAAATTTATCATCGGTTAAAATCATTTCTGATGCATCTTTAGTGACATCAGTACCGGTAATACCCATTGCGCATCCAATGTCCGCTTTTTTCAGCGCCGGCGCATCGTTTACGCCGTCTCCCGTCATTGCCACCACTTTACCTTTACGCTGCCAGCTTTCAACAATTCGTACTTTATTTTCCGGAGAGACCCGGGCGTAAACATTAGTCTGTTCAATAACAGAATCAAAATCCTCATCGCTCATATTATCGAGTTCAATGCCGGAAAGCGCCTGGCTGTTTTCTCCGTAAATACCGAGTTCTTTTGCAATGGCAACAGCTGTTACCTTGTGATCGCCGGTAATCATGACCGTCTCGATGCCGGCATCATGACATTCCGCAATTGAATCTTTTACTTCGTCTCTCGGCGGATCAATCATGCCGGTAAGTCCCGCAAAAATCAAATGATTTTCAAGTTTTTCCTGTGTCGTTTCGGGTTGGTCAGTATATTGATTAAAAGCGTATCCAAGCACTCGATAAGCATTTTCAGCTAGTTCGTTATTGATACGTTTAACTTCGGCTTTTGTGGCTTCATCAAACGGCAGAACCTCGTACCCTTTTAAGTATTCGTCACAACGATCGATAAGGATATCCGGTGCGCCTTTGGTAAAACTAAGCCAAGTATCCTGATAATGATGTACGGTCGTCATTAATTTACGATCGGAATCAAAGGGGATTTCAGCAACTCGAGGCGCTTCCTGAAGCGAAAGGTTTTTGTCAAAACCGAGATTATCAGCATAAGCCACCATAGCGACTTCCGTCGGATCACCGATTTCTATAATTTTTTCTTCATTTTCAACGATAGACGCGTCGTTACATAGATTTCCAATGCGTACAACAAATTTTTCACTGGCCGTAAATCCGTCGTCTAAAATATTTTCAGCATCAATGAGCCCTTCATTTGCATATACTTTTTTGATTGTCATGCGATTTTGGGTCAGAGTTCCTGTTTTATCAGAACAGATAACCGAAGCACATCCCAATGTTTCCACAGCAGGCAGTTTTCGAATGATCGCGTTCTTCTCAGCAAGACGAGTTGAGCCCATTGCGAGCACAACCGTAACGATCGCGGGCAAACCTTCGGGAATGGCAGCCACAGCAAGGCTGACAGCTGTTAAGAACATTTGCAGAGGAGATCCCCCTCGGATTAGGCCTATGACAAAGATAAGCGCACAAGCCACAAGGGCGGCAATCCCAAGTGTTTTCCCCAGTTTATCAATGTTCTTTTGAAGCGGCGTCGATATTGGCTCAGATTTGTTTAACATACCTGCTATCTTGCCGATTTCCGTATTCATTCCAGTATCTGTCACAATGAATCGGCCACGACCATTGGTCACAATGCTGTTCATGAAAACCATATTTTTGCGGTCACCCAATGGAACATCTTCTCTATCGATAGCATCTGTGGTTTTATCAACGGGAACCGATTCACCGGTTAATGCCGATTCCTGAATCTGGAGTGAAGCGGATTCGATGAGTCTGCCGTCAGCGGGAATATTATCTCCCGCGTCAAGATTAACGATATCTCCGGGTACCAATGATGAAGATGGCACAGTTATCACTCGTCCGTCTCTGAGTACTTTGGCTTCGGAAACGGTCATTTTTTTGAGAGACGCGATAGCGTCTTCAGCTTTGTTCTCTTGAATAACACCTATGATTGCATTGATGATGACAATAATCATAATCAAAATCATATCGCTGATTTCACCTAACAGTCCGGAAACAACTGCAGCTACCAGCAAGACAATAATCAGAAAATCTTTAAACTGTAA
>CACZTE010000270.1 GCA_902784045.1 uncultured Eubacterium sp.
GATATATAAAAATTCATAATAGGATAAAAAGCCGCGATATGGTAAAATACAAACAGATTGAAAAGCAAAAACAGGCGAAGGGAAGAAAGGCAGGCGACATGAAAAAAAGCGAGCGAAAAGTCAACAAACACATCACTGCCATCAAAGGGCTCATTGACGGAGAAGAGCTTACCCTGTCCGCCGCGGTGAGCGTCATCATCGCCAAATGGATGATCGATCATAACCTCTCGCCGGATATCCCCGAACGCCTGACTGACAGCCTAAAACGGGGCGAAATTATGCCGCTTGGCGATATCATGGCTTGCTGGGACAGCGTCAGCGCCGGCGATGATTGGGGAGAGAAAAAAACCATCGCCATCAACGGCCGGACAGGCGTTGCCCTTGAGCGCTTTCTTCAAGAGAACAATCTTTTTGCCGGAAAAGACAGCGCCGTCATCGGACTGTTGTACCAAAAACTATTATCCACGGCGCGTAAAAAACAAGGCGGCGTCTTCTACACGCCGCCGGAACTGGCAGCGTTGCTTGCCCGCATGACGGGACCCGCGGAGGGCCGAATGAAAAACCTCGATCCCGCCTGCGGCGGCGGCGCGCTGCTTGCCGCCATGTACGACAAGCTTCGGGCAGATAATCCGGCATTGACGCACAGAGAAATCCTGCGAGACAGACTTTGGGGTATCGACACCGATGCTTTGGCCGTCATTGTGTGCCGGTCAGTCCTCGCCTTAAAAAGCCAAAACTATGTCTATCCCGAGCACATTCTCCGCGCCGACGCCTTGTTTGACTTACAAACGCCTCAATGTCGTGCTTTTGACCGCGTCATCGCCAATCCGCCCTACATTGGCCACAAAGCCTTAAAAGGCTCCTATATGGACGCCCTCAGGCAAAAATATCCCCGGGTTTACGGTGACAAAGGCGACATCGCCTACTGCTTTTATCAAAATGCCGTCAATCGCTTAAAAGACGGAGGCATCGCCGCCTTTCTGGTCTCCCGTTATTTCACCGAAGCCCAAAACGGGGAAGGCCTGCGTCGGTTTTTAAGTGAAGAAACCCGAATCAAGCAAATCATCGACTACAACGGCGAGCGGGTCATCAAAGGCGTCGGCATTGATCCCATGATCATCGTCTTTGAAAAACGGGCGGACACGGTCGGAGATATCGACGTGCGCAAACGCGTGATAGAGAACAACACAAAGCGAAAACTGTTCTCGAGAGAACCCCTCAGTCACCCTTCGGGTGACAGCTCCCCTTATCAAGGGGAGCCTATTGCCGACGCGTCATTAATCAGTGATTCGAAAGTCGTCCTTACCGCGCAAAACGATAACCTTGAGAATTTTCAAAAAATAGTTGACACCGCAAGGCGCAAAGACCCCCAACGCCCATCCCGAAAACCCAAACCAAAACTCCGCAAAGCAGCGTTTCCACCGCAATCATGCGTTATGCGTCATGCAACATTCACCATTAATCCGGGGGAACAACAGCTTTCCGACAGTGAAATCCTTCCCGGCGAAGCAAACAAATCCTTCGACTGTTTCACAATTCCCCAATCCTCCCTCGGCGCGGAGCCCTGGCATTTAAACGACCCGATGACACGTCAGATCGTCGACAAAATACAAGGCGCTTGCGAGAGCACCCTCGGCAGGGAAGGGGAATTCTTTCAGGGAATCATCACCGGCGCCGACGGTGTCTTCGTCATCAAAGACGCGCAAAAAGAAGCCCTCAGCGCGTTATCGCCCTATCTGCGCCCATGGATCAAAAACAGCCGGATTCATCCCTGTCTCATCGATAAAAACGGTCTTTATCTCATCTACGTCCGGGGAAATGAAACCGATATGTCCCCCGAGCTTGTCGATTATCTCGCGCCGCACAAAGAAAGGCTTTCAAAAAGGCGGGAATGCAAAACCGGCAGCATCCCATGGTATGCCCTGCAGTGGCCAAGAAAGCCCGAGCTTTTCGACGGGGAAAAAATCATCTTTCCCTACAAAGCCGAAAAAAACCGCTTTGCCGTTGATGAGGGAGGCCTCTACTTTTCCGCCGATGTCTACGGCTTTATTCCCGGGAAAACCGACGCCAAAGCCCTTTGCGTGCTGCTCAACTCAGCCTGCTACAACCGCTATTTCAAATCCTACGCCAAAAAGCTCGGCGGCGCCCTCTACGAATACTATCCCAACACCTTAAAAAGATTAGCAATTCCCGAGGCGGATGCGTCAATATATTGTGAACTGGCGCCCTATTATGATATAATAAAAACTTCAAATAACGCGGATGAAGCGAAGGAGAGCGCCGAGGCGATCATCGCCGGATATTTCGGCCTGAGCGACGCGCAAAAACGACACATCGGAGTCAACTATGCAAAAAAGCTTTTTTGATTTGGAATACGAAAAACAAGCGGAAGAGAACGCCCCGCTAGCGTCCCGTATGCGCCCCACCACCCTGGAGGATTTTGCGGGACAAGGGCACATCGTCGGAAAGGGAAAACTGCTGTCCCGGCTCATCGCCGCCGACAGGCTCACCTCCGCCATTTTCTACGGGCCGCCGGGTACGGGAAAAACCACCCTCGCCGGCATCATCGCCCATCAGACCAAAGCGGCCTTTCACGTGCTCAACGCCGTCACCGCCGGTAAAAAAGACATCGAGAACGTCATTGCCATGGCCAGGGAAAACATCGGCGTCTACCGGCGAAAAACCATTCTCTTCATCGATGAAATTCACCGCTTTAACAAAGCCCAGCAGGACGCCTTGCTGCCAAGCGTTGAAAAAGGCGACATCATCTTAATCGGCGCCACCACGGAAAATCCCTATTTCGAGATCAATCCCGCGCTGGTCTCCCGCTCCACTGTTTTTGAGTTTAAACGCCTGGAAGCGGAGGATATCAGACAAATTCTGGACAGCGCCCTCAAAGACAAAGAAAAAGGCTACGGCGGCATGAACGTCGTCCTCACCGACGAGGCCGCGGAACACCTGTGCAGCGTCGCCGCCGGGGACGTCAGGAAAGCCTTAAACGCCTTGGAACTGGCCGTGCTTACCGGGGAAAAAAACGAAAAAGGGGAGATCATAATCGACCTTGACGCCGCCACCGAGTGCATTCAAACCAAGGCCCTGCAATACGATAAAAAAGGCGATAATCACTACGACACCATTTCCGCCTTTATCAAAAGCATTCGGGGCTCGGATCCCGACGCGGCGCTGTTTTGGATGGCCAAAATGCTCGACGCCGGGGAAGACCCCAAATTTATCGCCAGACGCATGGTCATCGCCGCTTCCGAGGACATCGGCAACGCCAATCCGATGGGGTTGGTGGTCGCCGTTTCCGCCGCCAGAGCCGTCGAGATGATCGGCTTGCCCGAGGCGCGCATCAATCTGGCCCAGGCCGTCACCTATTTGGCGGTGTCCCCCAAAAGCAACGCGGCGATCATGGGCATCGACGCGGCATCCGAGGCTGTCAGGCACCGCTCCGACGGCAAAGTGCCCGCCCATCTGCGCGACAGCCATTACCGGGGAAGCGAAGCCCTGGGCAGGGGTGTCGATTACCGCTATCCCCATAACTATCCCGGCGGCTATGTGGCCCAGCAATATTTGCCCGACGATATCAAAGACGACACCTTTTATCACCCGACGGACCACGGCAGCGAAAAAGCCATCGCCGAACGCTTATCGCGGTTAAAAAACACGAAATAATAAGCATATAAAAGCATAAACAAGAAAAGGAGAGCACAGACTTGCAAATCAACGAAACACATAACGGATTCGTTTTAAAAGATAAACAGGACATCGCCGAATTCAACGCGACGGCCTACGTGTTTGAATATGAACAGACGGGAACGCCGGTGATCTACTTAAGTTGTCCGGACGCCAACAAAGTCTTTCAAATCGCCTTTCGCACCCCCAATGCCAAAAGCACGGGCGTGGCCCATATCCTTGAGCATTCGGTGCTCTGCGGTTCCCGCAAATACCCGGTCAAAGAGCCCTTTGTGGAGCTGGCCAAAGGCTCAATGAACACCTTCTTAAATGCCATGACCTATCCCGATAAAACCGTCTATCCCATCGCCAGCACCAACGACAAAGATTTCATGAACCTGATGGACGTTTATCTCGACGCCGTGTTTTATCCCGATATCGACAAAAAGCCCGAGATTTTCCTGCAGGAAGGCTGGCATTATCACCTTGAGAAAGAAGACGATCCGCTGACCTACAACGGCGTCGTCTACAACGAAATGAAAGGTGTCTATTCCGATCCCGAACAGGTCATCTCCCAGGATGTCTACGAAGCCCTCTATCCCGAGAGCGTCTACGGCTTTGAGTCCGGCGGCCATCCCGATGACATTCCGAGTCTTTCGTACCGGGATTTTCTCAATTTCCACCACACCTATTATCATCCCTCCAACGCCTTTGTCTATTTTTACGGAAACGGCGATATCAAAACCCATCTCGACTATCTGGCGGACAACTATCTCTCGGCGTTTTACTATCACAGAGTTGACAGCGCCATCGCGCTTCAGCCGCCCTTTGACGCGCCTGTCCGCATTGAGAGCGTCTATCCCGTGTCTCCCGAGGAAAGCGAGGATGCGAAAGATTACATCGCCTACGGCTGGATTCTCGGCGCCGACCTGCCTTTTGAAAAACGCTTAGCCTTCGATATCCTCTTTAACGTGCTGCTCGGCAACGACAGCGCGCCGCTTAAAAAAGCCATTTTGGATCTGGGCGTTTGCGAGGACGTCGATTATTCCTATGTGACGGCCCTCAGACAGCCGAGCCTGACCTTGCTTCTGAAAAACGCCGACAGCGGCAAAGAAGAACTGCTCACCAAAACCATCCGAGAAACCTTGGCGCGCCTGGCGGAAGAGGGGCTTGACGCCGCCGACGTGGACGCCGCCGTCAGTTCCGCTCTGTTCACTTTAAGAGAACAGGAATTCGGCACCACGCCCAAGGGATTGATCCTCGGTCTTGAAATGCTCGAAAGCCAGCTTTACGGGGGAAATCCTCTCACACATCTGAGCTATGAAAAAGCGATGGCCTCCGTCAAAGATTCCGCGGAGCACGGCGGTCTTGAAGCCCTAATCGCGGACTGCTTGCTGGCAAATCCCCACAGCGTGACTCTCATCTCAAAACCCGACGGCGACCTGGCGCCCAATCAGGCCAAAGCCCTTGCGGACAAACTCGCCGAGCACAAACAAAATCTCACCGACGAAGCCAAAGCCAGTATCATCCGTCAGACCGCGCGCCTCAAAGCCTATCAGGAAAAACCCGATTCTCCGGAAGCGTTGGCCACCATTCCCAAACTCGCTCTGTCGGAGATTGACAGAAAAGCCAAAGCCTATCCCTACGAAACAGAGGAAATCGCCGGGATAAAACTGCTTTGGCATCCCTTGTCCACCGAAGGCATCACCTATATCAAGCTGTATTTCGACGCGGCATACGTCAAGCCGGAGGACATGGCGGCGCTCTCATTGTTCAACAAATACCTGTTCCGTCTCGGCACGGGAAAGCGCGGCGTCACCGAATTAAACCGGGATATCGACACTGATACCGGCGGCATTTCAAGCGGCCTTTCGGTCTATCCCGATGTCTCCGATCCCGACGCCTTTTCCACCATGCTCCTCATCAAAGGAAAAGCCCTCGACGCTAATGTCGAGAAAATGATCGACATCATCGAGGACGTCCTCACGGACACCCGTTTTGACGACACGGCGCTGATGACCAATATCAACCGGGAACTCGCCTTGACTTTCGAAAACAAAATCCTCACCGCCGGCAACGCTCTGGCGACGAACAGGCTCAAGGCCTATTATTCGCCGGTAGGCTGTGAATCCCAACGAATCGGCGGTCTGGATTTTTACCGCTATGTCAAAAACCTGCCGGAATTTGACAGCCGGGACGCAGGGGAGCTCATCGCTTCGCTTTCGCGCGTCTATCATCAAATCATCCGGACGCCGCGCCTCACGGTCAGCCTTGCCTGCGCGCCGTCACAAAAACAGCGGGCTGTGAAGGCCTTAAATGACCTTCTTAACAAACTGCCCGGAGACGACGCCGACATCTTTGCCCGTAACTACACACCCCTTCGCCAAAACGAAGGCATTATGACGCCGTCAAAAATCAATTACGCCGCTAAGGGCTTCAATCTCGCTCGCTTAGGCTACCGCTATGACGGGTCTCTCTGTGTCCTCAAAAACTTCCTGGCGATGGATTATCTGTGGAACAATATCCGCGTTAAAGGCGGGGCATACGGCGCCGGCATGGCATTAAACCGCTCCGGAGACATCGTCTTTTCATCTTTCAGAGATCCCCACGTGGGGGGCACTTTCGCCGCTTTTGACGGTGTCGGCGCTTATTTAAAAACGCTTTCCCTCTCCGAAAGAGAGCTTGAAAAACAGATCATCGGCACTGTATCCGCCAAGGATGTGCCGGTATCCGAAGCACTGACGGCCGCCGCCGCCGATTCCATGGTTTTCACAGGTCTCACTCAGGAAATGATACAGCGGGAGAGAGACGAAATCCTCGGAACCACCGTTGACGATTTAAAAGACAAAGCGGAATTGATGGATGCCCTGATGGCCGAGAACACCCTTTGCGCCATTGGCAGTGAAGCAAAAATCAAAGAAAACGGAGAACTATTCGATGCGCTCATTACGATCTATGAATAAACATATTGTTTCATTATTCATTGTTCTGGCAATCACGCTGGGCTTTCCGGGCGCCGCTTTCGCGGCGATGCCGTCTTTCAGCGGCGATCAAGCGATTTATCTCGTCGACGAAAAAACCGGAACCGTCCTCGTTGACCAAAACGGTGAAGAAAAATTCTATCCGGCGAGCACCACCAAAATGCTCACCACCCTGGTCGCCCTCGATTATGTCGCCGACAAAATGGACACCAAAGTGACCGTCGGCGATGAGGTGAACATGGTCAGCACCGACAGTTCTCTGGCGGAGATCAAACAAGGCGAATCCCTCACCTGGAAAGAGCTGTTTTACGGCATGCTTCTGCCCTCGGGCAACGACGCTGCCATCACCATATCCGTCAATGTGGCGCGGATGGCCACCGGCAACAACAATTTGTCCAACGAGGAAGCCGTCAAGCGATTTGTCGAAATGATGAACGAAAAAGCCGACGAAATGGGATGCGAAACTTACAATTTCGTCAATCCCCACGGCCTTCACGACGACAATCATTACATGACGGCCAAAGATATGTACATCATTTCTCACGAAGTCCTCAAAAACAGCGATATCGCGCAAATCGTCAAATCCCCGACTTACAGCCATCAAACCACGACGCCCAACGCCCGCCCCTGGCGAAACACCAATTTCCTCGTTGTCGATAACGGCAGCGCGGCGCTGTATCCCGACGTCTACGAAAACGGGCAAAATCCTCTGTACAACAAAGAAGCCACCGGCGTCAAAACAGGCTTTACCGATCAAGCCGGCAGATGTCTTGTTTTTTCGGCGAATACCGATGGCAAAAATCTGCTCGGCATTATCTATAAAGCCGCCGATAACGACGTGCTCTACGGCCAGGCCAATGAGGTCATTGAATCCCTGAAAAACGATTATAAACAGGTCACCTGGACCGACGAATACAACCAAATGCCCGCTGTCAAGGTGAAGGGCAACCACTTCTTCGATGGCAACAGCTTAAAGCTCTCAACGGGAAACGCCGCGTCTTCCACCGTGCTCAAAGATAAAGAATCCCAGTATTCCACAAGTATCACCCTTAATGATACAACGCTTGAAAAAGTGGACGACGAAACCTATAAAGTTCGCGCCGACATTAAAGAAGGCGATGAAATCGGAAAACTCGACGTCAAATTTAACGGTAAAGATTACCAGAGCTTTCCGATTTACGCCGGCAACAAAATGCGTCAGCGCAACATTGTCGACTTCCTATTCTGGGCATTGATTGTTATCCTGATTATCGCCTTCATCGTATTGGCCAGACTCTATTTTGTTTCCAGAAAAAATAAAACCGGAAAAGGCGCAGCGCATTCCGGAAAACGAAAAAAACGACTATAATGAAAAAATCATCAGAATTACTGGCATTGCCGGGGGACAATGAAAAACTGAAAGCCGCTATCGGTGACGAAGCGGCGTACATCGTCGACGAAAAAACCGGAACAGTCCTCGCTGACCAAAACGCCGATAAAAAGTACTACCCGGCCAGCACCACCAAAATCTTGACCACCCTTGTCGCTCTCGATTACGTTGCCGATAAAATGGACACCAGGGTAACCGTTGGCGATGAATTGGACATGCTCGATCCCGAGAGCTCCCTGGCGGAAATCGAGCAAGGCGAATCCCTGACTTGGAAAGAACTGTTTTACGGCATGCTTCTGCCCTCCGGCTGTGATGCTGCCCTCACGATAGCCGTCAATGTGGCCCGAATGGCAGCTGACAACCAACATTTATCCAACGAAGAGGCGATCAAGCGTTTTGCCGAGATGATGAATGAAAAAGCTGATGAAATGGGGTGCAAAAACTACAATTTTGTCAATCCCCACGGCATTCATGATGACAATCACTATATTTCGGCCAAAGACATGTACATCATTGCTCATGAAACGCTCAAAAACAAGGATATTGCCCAAATCGTCAAAACCCCGGTCTACAGCCGGCAAACCGCCACCCTCGGCATCTATCATTGGCAGACCACCAACTATCTCATTTTTGATAGCGAAAGCGCCGCTTTGTATTCAGACATTTTCGAAAACGGGCATAATCCTCAGTACAACCAAGACGCCACCGGCGTCAAAACCGGTTTTACCATCCCGGCCGGCAGATGTCTTGTCTTTTCGGCAAAGGCGGATGACAAAAAGATTCTGGGCGTCATCTTCAATGCCCCCAGCAACGCCGTGCTCTACACCCAGGCTAACAATGTGATTGAATCGCTGAAAAACGATTATCAACATGTCACATGGACCGATGAAAACCATCAATTGCCGTCTGTCAAAGTAAGGGACAATCACTTTTCAGAAGGCAATTACCTCAAACTCTTCACAGGAAAAGCCGCCGCGTCTACCGTGCTCAAAGAAAAAGCATCCCGGTATTCGCCAAGGGTCACCCTTAATAACAGTCTGCTTGAGAAAGTGGACGATCAGACTTACAAAGTCCTTAAAGCAATCAAAGAAGGCGATGAAATCGGAAGCTTAGACATCGAAATCGACGGCATAATTTATCAATGCTTTCCCATCTACGCCGGCAACAAAATGCGTCCGTAAAATCATATTGACTTCTTGTTCCGGATTAAGATTTTTCTTTTTTCGTCCGGGTCGGGTGTACTTTGTGTCAAGCAGTCACAAAAAAGATAAGGCACGGCGCATTCTGGAAAAGGAACAGACTATCATGAAAAAAATACCAGAATTACTGGCGCCGGCGGGGGACAAAGAAAGCGTGAGAGCTGCCTTAGCCGCCGGCGCCGACGCGGTTTATTTCGGGGGAAACCTCTTTAACGCGCGGATGAAAGCCAAAAACTTTGACCTCGACGCCATGGCGGAAATCATCGCGATCTGCCACCAAAACGGCGTGAAATGCTATCTGACCTTAAATACCCTTATCATGCAAAGCGAGTGGCAGGCCCTCACGGAATACGTCGCCGACATCTCGGATATCGGACTGGACGGTGTGATCGTTCAGGATCCCGGTTTGATTTGGTATCTCAGAACCTGTTATCCGGAGCTTTCCCTGCAGACCAGCACCCAGGCGTCTTTAGGGGGGCTTCCCGGCGCGCGTTTTTTTGAGAAACTTGGCTTCAAACGGGTGGTTCTCCCCAGGGAAATGCCCCTCGATGAGGTCAAAACCATCTCTGAAAATACAGAAGTGGAAATCAAAATCTTCAATCACGGCGCCATGTGCTATTGCCGTTCGGGACAGTGTCTGATGAGCTCGCTCATCGGCGGGCGAAGCGGCAACCGGGGACTGTGCGCCCAGCCCTGCCGAAAAAAATACGCCCTTATCACCGAGGACGGCGAAAAACCCTACGCCTATCGGCTCTCCATGAAAGATTTAAACACGGTCTTTCATCTGCCAGAGATGATCGACGCCGGGGTGGACGCCCTTAAAATCGAAGGGCGTCTCAAAAGCCCTGAGTATATCTACAGCGTCGTCAAAGCCTACAGAGAAGCCATCGACACCGCGACAGACGGGAAGACAAGTTCGAAAGATGAAAAAAACCTCAAAGACGCCTCCAGGGAAATGGCGGCGGTGTTTCATCGCGGCTTTACCGCAGGCCGGCTGTTTGGGAAATACGACGTCATCAACCCGACGATTCAAAAGCATTACGGTCTTCTCATCGGAACGGTCAAAAGCTGTGCGCGAGGCCGCCTAACCATTGCGCTCTCACCGGGCGTCACTCTCACGCCCGGCGATGGCCTGGCTTTTGGAAAGACAGCCGATATCGGCACGCGGGTAGATAAAATCATTTCGTCGCGGGGCGGTGAAGCTGTCATACCCGTCAGAATTCACGTGCGCAAAGGTGAGAAGGTCTACCGCAATTTTGATATGGCCCTCAGCGAAACCATACAAAAACGCGTCGAAACGGCGCCTGTTAAAACCAAAATTCCCGCGGAATTAAATCTGATATTCAAGGAAAACTGTGCCGTAAAATACCGGGTGAAAACAGCAGAGCATCTCCTCAAGGGAGAAATTTCCGAAATCATTCCGGGACACGCCCAAAACAGACCGCTTAACGAAGAGCTTATTACAGCGCAAATGACAAAAACAGGAGAGAGTTTCTACCGGTTTTCCGCAATCACGGCGGATATTGAAGGTGAGCCCTTCCTGTCCAAAAAAGAACTCAACATCGTCAGGCGTGAGATTCTCGCGAGACTGGAAGAGAAAAAACAGGCATCGGAAAACATGCCGGATTTCATATTGGAGAAACCTTACCGCGCCTTTAAAAAGTCTGCTATCGCCGTCAATTTTCTCACAAAAGAAGAATTTTTACGGCTTTATCCGCTTAGCGCTGACGAGTGGATTTTTCCGTTTGAAAGTCCCCGGGATATTCCCGTCATCAAGTCTTTCATTGAGCGGCTTCACCGGGACAAAAAGCGGGCGGTTCTCGCCTTTCCCCAGGTGCTTACCACCGGAGCCTGCGCCGCTTTTGAAGCGTGTTTTGACGATATTCTGGCGCTCAATCCCGACGGTTTTTTAGCCCGCAATTACGAGACCCTGGCCATTCTTACCAAGCGGGGCATTCATCCCGAAATCGACGCGACAATGCACGTCACTAACGCCGTTTCTGCAGGCGCCTTTAAAACTTGGGGAGCCTCTGCCGTCACCATGTCCGTCGAAACCCAACGTGACAATGTCAAAGCCGTCATCGACAAAAGCCCGCTGCCCGTCACCATTATCGTCTACGGCAGGCAGCAGATGATGATCTCCGATCATTGCCTTTTGGACTGCGAGGTCAAACATTGCGCGTCCTGCGTAAAACAAGGCGCCTTTACCCTCAAAGATGAGCGGGGCGCACGGTTTCCGGGATACAAAGGCGCCGACGGTATGACGCGGATTTTCAATTCTGCCGTATTAAAACTCACGCAAAAGGATTTGCGGGATGTCAAAGGAGCGGCGAAATACCGCCTCGACGTCACTGACGAATCCAAAGACCAAATGAGCGCGGTAATCGCCGAACTCACGGCTGAGGCAAACAAACATAACGGCGCGTTGCCCGCCGCCAATCAATCAAACAATCAATTTACCAAAGGAAATTATTACAGGGGTGTGAAGTGACGATGAACGAACGAAGTCTGAAAGTTCTGGAATTTTTCAAGCTTTTAAAACAATTGGAGAGTTATTGCCACACCGACGGCGGGAAAGGCAAAGCGCTGGCGTTACGCCCCGAAACAGGGGAAAGCATTATCGCGCATACCACCGATCAAACGGAAGAGGCGCTTTTGATGACTCTGCGCTGCGGCCATATTCCTTTGGGTCATTTCACGCCGGTCACCGATGCTGTTGCCCGAGCTAAAATCGGATCGGTACTCTCTATGAAAACCCTGCTTAGCGTCGCGTCCATGCTTGCCATTGCCGAGGACGTTGACGCCTATTATCACGAGGACATTGAAAGGCAAAGCCTTAAAACCATCTCGTCTATCTTTGATGCCATCGACCCTTTAACCCATCTCAAAGATGAAATCCGGGAGAAAATCCTGTCTGAGGACGAAATGGCGGATAATGCCTCCCGTGAATTATACCGCATCCGAAAAGAAATCATTTCAAAAAACGCCCGGATTAACGAACGCTTGAACCGCATCGTGACATCCCCTTCCTACGAAAAAATACTCCAGGAGCGCATCGTCACTATGCGCGGCGACCGATATGTGGTGCCTGTCAAACAGGAATACCGCAATCGCCTTCCGGGAATTGTTCTCGACAAATCATCAACCGGGGCAACCGTCTTTATTGAGCCGATGTCTGTCGTCAGCCTCAATAACGAACTCAAAGAACTGGCCATAGAGGAAGAAAAAGAAATTGGCCGCATCTTAAAAGTATTGACGGGGAAAATCGCGATCAATGAATTGCCGTTAATGGCGACTCAGGATATGCTCATCGAGCTGGACTTCATTTTCGCCAAAGCCGCCATGGCCCTCGACATGAACGCCAATCGCGTGGCCATAAAACCCGGCGATCCCGTTTGCTTATACAAAGCGGTCCATCCGCTTCTCGATCCCAAAACCGCCGTTGCCTCCGACATCATCATGCGGGAAGGTATTGACACCATTGTCATTACAGGACCGAACACCGGCGGAAAAACCGTCACTTTAAAAACCATCGGTTTACTTTCGGCCATGGTTCAGGCCGGTCTTTTCGTGCCCGTGGCAGAGCACAGTCATATACGGATTTTTGACAACATTTTCGCGGATATCGGAGATGAGCAAAGTATCGAGCAGAGTTTGTCCACATTTTCCGCTCACATGAAAAACATCGTCGATATCGTCGCGCAGGCTCGAAACAACGCGCTGGTCCTTTTTGATGAACTCGGCGCCGGCACGGATCCTACGGAAGGCGCGGCCCTCGCGGCGTCCATTTTAGACACTCTTCACGAACGCCGGATATACACCGTGGCGACCACCCACTACAGCGAATTAAAAGCCTATGCTCTTGTCACCGAGGGCGTGGTCAACGCCTCTGTCGAATTTGACGTCTCTACCCTAAGACCAACCTATAAGCTCAATATCGGCGTGCCGGGACGTTCCAACGCCTTTGAAATCGCGGGACGTCTGGGACTCAACTCTGATATCATTGATAATGCCCGTGGCATGATTCATCATGACGCTGTCCAATTTGAGGATACGTTAACCGAGATTGAACAAACGCGCAGTGAATACGAAAGGCGTACTGAACAAATCCGCGAACAGGAAGCGGAGATAAAAGCGTTGCGTGAGTCCATCTTAAAAGAACGTGAAAAAACCGAAATTGAATGCCGGCAGATGATTGAGGAAGCAGGAAAAAAAGCCGATGAGATGATTCGGGAGACCAGAGACAAAACCGAAGCGATTTACAAAGAAATCCGCGCGATTCAGGAAAGCACTACAGCAGGCGTCACCGACAATAAAGTCCTCGAAGAACTCCGCAAAGACATCAAGCATCAAGCGGACATCGTTGACGAAGGGTACACCCTCGCCGAAGAACAATTTACAACCGTCAGCGAGCAGACTGAACTGACCGTTGGCATGATTGTACGCGTCAATAATCTTGGTCAAAAAGGTGAAATTCTCTCGATCAGCGAAAAAGACAAACAGGCCATGGTCGGCATCGGTGGTATGAAAATCAAAGTGGACATCAAACAGTTGACGCCGGTAACCAAGCCCAAAGTCCAAAAGAAAAAGGCGCCGCGCTTTACCGAAAAAAAACCTGTTAAACCCGCGCCGTCGTCTGGCAAAACACCGGTCATTACCAAACGCTTTGACATGCGGGGACAAACCGTTGACGAAGGCATTTATATGCTTGAGAAAATTCTCTCCGATTGTATTGTTTCCGGCGATAATCAATTTGTCCTCATTCACGGCAAGGGCACGGGCAAGCTCAGACAGGCCATTCGCGACTACCTTAAACAATCACCCCTCATCGCAAGCTATCGAAACGGTACACCGGCAGAAGGGGAAACCGGCGTCACCGTCGTAACGCTCAAATAAAACCCGCTTTATCACGAAGAAAGAAGTCATTAAGAAAAACAGCATATCGCTCCATAAAATTGCTTAAAGTCAATAAAAATTTAAGATTCAACCATTATAATAAAAAAGTATTTTTTATGATTTATTTTTGGAGGTATGAATAATGAAGTTAAGTGACAATCAATTGGTGGACAAAATCCAATCGGTTGGTCTTCGCGCAACACCTCAGAGAATTCAACTTTTACGATTATTAATGGAAACCGACAGCCATCCCTCAGCAGAAATGCTGATAGATATGGCCAAAAAAGCCGGCTATAAAATTTCAGTAGGTACTGTTTATAACGCTTTAGATTGCTTTGAACAAAAAGGTTTGATTAGACGCGTTCATGACAACACGGAAATTATGCGTTACGACGCCAAAACAGGTTTTCATGTGCATATCGTCGATCAGAAAACCAAAGAGATTTATGATCTCTACGATGAAGAACTGGAAGAAATTATCCACGAACATCTCAGAGAGAAAATGCCGTCCAATTACGATATCAGTTTATTGGACGTTACGGTCTATGCCGATAAATTCATTTCATAACATTAAACATTACGCATAAGAAGGTAAACCACATGACAGAAAAAACACAGATTCAAATCACAATGGAAGACGGTGGCACGATCACCGCGGAGCTTTATCCCGATATCGCGCCTAAAACCGTGGCAAATTTCGTCAAATTAGTCTCTGAAGGCTTTTATGACGGCCTTATTTTTCACCGCGTCATTCCGGGATTTATGATTCAGGGTGGATGCCCCAACGGCAACGGAATGGGAGGACCGGGCTACACAATCCCCGGAGAATTCACTGCCAACGGCTTTGAAAATAATTTAAAACACGATCGCGGGGTCCTTTCCATGGCCCGTGCGATGGACCCTGATTCAGCGGGTTCACAGTTTTTTATCATGACGCAAAAATCACCCCATCTCGATGGTCAATACGCGGCTTTCGGATGTGTCACCTCTGGCATGGATGTCGTCGATCGGATTGTGAACGTCCCCAGAGATGTGATGGACAAGCCAATCGAAGATCAAAAAATGGCTTCTGTTCGCGTCATTGATTAATGGCTTTAATAATCTCAATATTGATTGATTACCGTAACCTGCGTTACGGTTTTCTTATTTTAAAACAAGAGAAGGCAAATCGTCCCTTACCTTATTGAAAAAAGAAGGCGTATTCGTTAAAATAATGATGAACATTTAAAATCTGCTCTTCTAAAAAAGGGGAGATCACAAATCACGATTTCATTGAGAAATTGTGATGGATTGGAGAATATATGCGTATTTCATTAACCGGAAGAAATTTTTTAACACTGAGAGATTTTACACCGGACGAGATCAGATATCTAATTGATTTCGCCGCAGCGCTCAAAACAAAAAAACGCGAAGGCGGCGAAAAACAACTGTTAAAAGGGAAAAACATCATCCTGATTTTTGAAAAAAGCTCTACGCGGACGCGTTGTGCCTTTGAGACCGCTGCTTATGATGAAGGCGCCCATGTGACCTTCTTGAGCAACAGCCAAATGGGCAAAAAAGAATCCCTTGAAGATACGGCGAAAGTCTTGGGTCGATTTTATGACGGTATCGAATTTCGCGGTTATAAACAGGAGACCGTCGAAGCGCTGGCCGAATTTTCCGGTGTGCGTGTTTGGAACGGTTTGACTGACAAATATCATCCGACTCAGATTTTGGCGGATATGCTCACGATTTATGAACAATTCGGAAGTCTTGCCGGAAGGAAACTCGTTTTCGTCGGTGACGCGCGCAACAATATGGGCAATTCTCTTATGATCGGCTGCGCGAAGCTTGGTATGCACTTTGTCGCTTTGGCGCCTGAAGAGTTGTATCCCGATAAAGCGCTGACCAACGAAATGACAGCTTTGGCCAAAGAGACCGGCGGCAGCGTAACCATCACGTCATCCATCGAAGACGCCGTCAAAGGCGCAGACGTTATTTATACCGATGTGTGGGCCTCAATGGGCGAAGAAGCTGAATTGGAAGAACGGGTCAAATTACTGAGGCCATATCAGGTCAACGCGGAAATGATCCAAAAAACCGAAAACCCCAACGTTATCTTTTTACATTGCCTGCCGGCGGTTCATGATACGCTGACGGACATGGGAAAACTGGCATACGAAAAATTCGGTCTCTCCGCCATGGAAGTCACCGATGATGTGTTCCGCGCGCCCTATTCAAAAGTCTTTGACGAAGCGGAAAACCGGATGCATACCATCAAAGCTGTCATGTGCGCGACACTGGCACAAACGCTTCAGGATTCAGACGGAAAACCAATTGTCGATTGACGATCGTTTATTCAAACAATCATATTTTGCAAAATAATTATCAAAAGGGGACAATCCAAAATGATACTTAGAGGAATTAAAGAACTGCAAAACGGTACCGATGTACGCGGCATTGCCATGCACGGCGTCATTGGAGAAAAACCTAATTTTGATCCAAATATGGCCAGCAAAATTGCCTATACTTTTGCCACATGGCTTAAAGAAAAAACCGGTAAAGAAACCCTGACAATATCTGTCGGCCACGACAGCAGACTGACTGCCGCGGATTTTGACACAGCATGCTGTATGGGCCTCATTTGGGCAGGAGTCCATGTTTACGACTGCGGTATGGCCACGACGCCTTCCATGTTTATGACTATCGTCGATCCTGAAATGCAATGTGACGGAGCTATTATGATTACGGCAAGCCATTTACCCTTCAATCGCAATGGACTCAAATTTTTCACCAAAGACGGCGGAATGGAAAAAGATGTCCTTTCCGATATTTTGGCTCGTGCTGAGGAAATCGAGACACCGCTTAATACGCTTGGAAGACGTCAAGCTCATCCGTATTTATTGACCTATTCGGAAAAAATCGTATCTCTTATCCGTGAACAAACAGGAATGACTGAGCCTTTAAAAGGCGCGCATATCATCGTGGATGCTGGAAACGGTGCCGGAGGATTTTTTGTTGAAAAAGTTTTGGATGTATTGGGCGCCGATACAACGGGAAGCCAGTTTTTGGAACCCGACGGTCTTTTCCCCAATCACGCGCCGAATCCCGAAGATCCCGAAGCTATCGCCTCTATCTGCAAAGCTGTCGTTGAAAATAACGCGGATATGGGAATCATTTTTGATACCGATGTTGACCGTTCGGCCATCATCGACGAAACCGGAAAGCCCATCAACCGCAATGCGTTTATCGCTTTTATGTCTCGGATGATTCTCGGTAAATATCCTGGTACAACAATTGTTACCGACTCAATTACTTCAACGGGTTTAACAGAATATATCGAAACTTTAGGTGGGACACATCACCGTTTTAAAAGAGGATACAAAAATGTTATCAACGAAGCAATCCGTTTAAACGACGAAGGGCAGGAAACTCATCTAGCAATGGAAACCAGTGGACATGGCGCCATCAAAGAAAATTACTTTTTGGACGACGGCGCATATCTGGCGACAATGGCTCTTATCGAATATACTAAGCTTCACGCTGAAGGGAAAAAGCTTTCCGAATATCTGGTAGATCTCAAAGAACCGGCTGAAGCGGTAGAAAAACGATATATTATTACCGCAGAGGATTTTAAAACTTACGGTGCTGATGTTCTAAAAGATTTTCAAGAATTTGCCGAACAGCAATCGGGATGGACCGTCGTTTCCCCCAATTATGAAGGTGTACGCGTTTCCTGTGATAAAGATCACGGAGACGGATGGTGCCTTCTTCGAATGTCTCTGCATGAGCCCAAAATGCCTCTGAATATCGAATCTGATAGCGTCGGTGGCTGTGAGACAATTAAATCGGTAATTGACGGATTCATAAAAAATCATCCTGAGCTCAAACTATAATTCATGACAACATTTTAAATTAAAAAAAGCCCGGACAAAAATGGGCTTTTTTTAATATTTATGATGATGTAAATCAATATGCGACAACGATGCCTCCGCGATCGGCGTATACCGTCGATAATCCGCCGGATTCAAAAATAACGATTTTCTTGAAATCGGTCAGTTCTTCAAGCTGCGATTTTAACGCTTCGGCCGTCTCTCTGGCATTGACATGGGTAATGGCAAATATGCGGTCTTTTGATGAGTCAACTTCATCAGCAACAATCTGCGCCAGTCGTTTGAATGATTTTTTCTTTCCGCGAACTTTTTCTTTGAGTTCAATTTCACCATTGACACCCATCATAATGGGGGAGATTTTCAAAAGTTTTCCAACTAAGGCGACACCGGGCTTGATGCGTCCGTTTTTGACCAGATTATCCATACTGTTTAAGATGAAAAAAGTAGTCATGCCATGAATAAAATCACGTATAATCGGAACGATTTCTTCAGGAGTAAGGCCTTTGTGAAGCATTTCGGCAATTTTGATACCAACCAGATTTTCTCCGCAAGCGGCACTTAGACTATCAAAAACAAACACGCGGTCTCCGAAACCTTTTTCTTCGGCTAGTTGTTTAGCTGCCATGGCCGAATTGTACGAACCGCTGAGTTTACTCGAGATGGTGACAATGTAATTGTTTTTTTCGGGATCGATGGCTTTAAAAAAAGCTTCAGGAGGAGGACAAGCCGTTCCGATTCTGTTTTTCGTCATTTGCATTTTATCAATGAGCCATGTCGTATTAATATTTTCGTCAATGATTTCATTGTCGTCAATTAAAATGCTGAAAGGCACGCGAGTATACTCAATATCCGGATCAAGCATTGAATCATTAAAATCATAGCAGCTGTCGACAATAATTTTGGTTTCCATATCAATTCTCTCTTAATTGTTTATTATTCATTGTGATGAACGAGTATGTTTAAAGGGGATATTTATTATCGATTAGACGGTGCGTAAATTGTTTTTGACTATCGGCGTAATCCGCGACAATTTGCCCGTCTCCGATTAATATATATTTATAGCTGACTAAACCGTCAAGACCAACCGGACCTCTGGCATGCAACTTGGAAGTTGAGATTCCGACTTCTGCGCCGAATCCGTAGCGATAGCCGTCCGCGAATCGTGTGGAGCAATTCACAAAGACATCGGCGGAATCGACAAGTGAACAGAAGCGCCCCGCATTGTCCATGTTTTCGGTGATGATGGCATCGGTGTGTCCGGACCCGAAAAGATTGATATGATCGATGGCTTCGTTTAAGTCATTGACGATTTTTACAGAAAGCACATAATCTAGATATTCCGTTTTCCAATCTGTTTCCGTTGCTGTATCTGCCGAAATAATTGCGCGGACATTTTCATCGCCGATGAGGCGAACCCCCGCTTTATCAAAGGCTGCCTTGAGTTCGGGAAGGATTGAGGGAGCAACGGACCGGTGAATAAGAAGCGTCTCCATGGCGTTGCACACCGAAACATATTGGGTTTTAGCATCCAATGAGATATCGATGGCTTTTTTTAGATCGGCGTCCGCGTCAATATAAACATGGCAAATGCCATCGGAATGACCCATGACGGGAATCCGGGTATGATCCATAATATAGCGAACAAAAGCGTTTGAACCTCTGGGGATGATGAGATCAATATAATCATCCAAATCCAAAATGGCATTGACGTTTTCCCGGCTTTCCAGATTATAGATCCATCCTTCGGGCATTCCCGCGTTTTGAGACGCGTTGTTGATGATTTCAAACAGTTTGCGATTGGTTAACAGGGCTTCTTTGCCGCCTTTGAGCATAACGGCGTTTCCGGATTTTAAACACAGCGTGGAAATTTGAACAAAAGCATCCGGACGCGATTCAAAAATCACACCGATTACGCCAATGGATGTCGTTACTTGATATAGATTAAGATTGATATCAAGCTCAGTCGCTTTAAGGGTTTTACCCAATGGATCTGGAAGATGAATCAGCTCGCTGATGCCTTTGATGATACCGTCAATTTTTTTATCGTCAAAACGCAAGCGTTTTAAAAGTGGATCGGAAAGATTGTCCGATTTACCTTTTTCGATATCTTTTTCGTTGGCGGCGATGATTTCGCTTCTGCTTTGATCAAGGGCATCCGCAATGGCCTGAAGGGCTCGGTTTCTTTGATCTTCGGATTTTGCCGAAAGCATGATGCCGGCATCACGGGCTGTTTTTCCGGCTTTTTCAATGGTAGTGGCTGATGTTGCCATATAAATCCTCCTTCTTTGCGAGAGGTGATAAAAAGGAAAACCGGTATCACCGGTTAAAGTTTTTGGCAATAAATCGCTTTTAATCGAAATCAAATGCTTAAAATGATTATTTTACGTTTTATTTGTGATAGGTTTCATGACGGTTAATCTTAAAGGCGCGATAAATTTGTTCAAAAAGCATCAAACGAAACAACTGATGGGGAAATGTCATATCCGAAAATGATAATCGATAATTGACAGCTTTTTTTACTTGAGGGGAGAGCCCGTAAGAACCGCCGATAATAAAAATAAATTCCGCAATGCCATTAACAGCATTGGTGTCGATCATGTTGGCGAAGGCTTCGGATGTTATTTTTTTTCCTTTTATATCCAAAGCAATACTGTATGCTTCTTTTTTAAGATGCTTTAAAATGTCCCGGCCTTCGGATTCAATGACTTTGATAATTTCGGACGGGGATTCGTTTCCGGGAGATTGATCTTTTATCTCGATAATCCTGACTTTAGCAAAACGCGAAAGACGTTTAGCGTATTCGTTAACCCCGTCCTGCAAATATTTTTCTTTTAGTTTGCCGACGGCAATAATTGTGATTTTCAATGACGCGGCAAATTAAAAACGAAAACCGTACATGGCAATCATACCGATAATCAGTGCACCGGCTAAAACCAAAGCACCGATACGATAGACAGTTTTGGTGCTGCCTTTTTCTTTATATTCGCGTTTTTCTTTTGTGTAATTGCTGTTTTTTCTTTTTTTCTTTTTAGCCATGATTTTTCCTTTCTTAATATCATTCTGAATATTGTATAGACAAAAGCTTAATTTTGTCTGACAAACAGTTATTTGATTTTGATGAAGAATCAAAAACTCGACATCAAAGAGAAAAACTGTTATCTGTAGTTCGCTTTCCGAAGCGCGGTTGCATTGTAATTGACGAGGATGTGTTAATTATCTTTGTTTTCCTTTTTATCCTGATGATCTTCGGGGAACAATTCAGGATGCTGTTCACGGTATTCTCTGCGCATCTCTTCAACGATCCGTTTGGTTTCTTCTTCCTCATCGATTTCGTTTTGACGAAGCATGGCGACATACTCAGAAAACATTTCGGGGGCTTTGGCTTTTTCGCCGTCTTCAAGTTTTTCTCCGTAACTATCAGCGAAAATAGCGCGTTCTGACGGTCCTTCAAAGTCAATGGCAACTACACCTTGGTGAAGTCCGAGAAGCATTTCGCCACCAGCCACCATGATTTGCAGCGTTTTTCCCACTGCGGAAGCTTTGAGTCCCGATGTGGCGGGACCGGTCCATTGCATACCGTCATAACGGGGCATGATATGTCCCCATCGTTGCATAAAATCATATTCCGCTTTGGCATTATCCACATCAATCATCGTGAGACCAACGGTTGTATCGGGTGCATAGAGCGAAACGATGCCGTTTTTGATGCGGCTTTCCGTGATATATTCTTTAACAATATCGGTGATATCTTTTAAATTATCTTTCTTTGTAAAAGAAATTAATAATTTTTTCATAAATCTCCTTAAAAAATACTTGATTTAAAAACAAAACTATATTACAATAAATTTCGTTGATTTGCAACAGAATAATTCAATCGGGGTGTGGCTCAGTTTGGTAGAGCGCATGGTTCGGGACCATGAGGCCGGAGGTTCAAATCCTCTCACTCCGACCATTTCAAAAATGCGGCGGCAGACTGTGATAGTCTGTCGTTTTTTGATATCCTCTAAAACCACAATATCAGGATTGGATAGTGGATTAAAATATGACCGAATGAAACAAGACAGAATGATGACGGGCAATAGCTAAGCATAATACTTTTGTTTTGTACACATGGCCGAATGTATATTTGTTTTCTTTCAAAATACGGAGATGATGAATGAATAATACAAATGACCTTTATAATTTGAATGTTTTAAAAGAATTATCGCCCGAAGACATTTTCGAGGGAGGAATCGGAATCGAACGGGAAGGGCTCCGAGTCAATCATAACGGAGAATTGGCCCTGACACCCCATCCCCAATTCTTCGAGCCAAAATTAACAAATCCTTATATAACGACGGATTTTTCCGAAAGTCAAATCGAAATTGTGACCCCGACTGGCGCGTCTCCCGAAGAAACCTACAATATGCTTTCGGCGTTAACGACAGCGGTTCATAAAAACTTACGCGAAGGAGAACTCTATTGGCCTCAATCCGTCCCCGGCATTGTTCCCGATGATGACACTATCCCCATCGCGGATTACGGAGAAGGAGAGGACGCCAAAAAGGCGATGGCCTATCGTGAAGGCCTCGCGAAACGTTACGGCAAAAAGAAACAGTTGATTTCGGGAATTCATTTTAATTTTTCTTTTTCCGATAACACGATTAAAAAACTCTGGAAAACGCATTGCCCGGAAATGAGTTTCAAAGATTACAAAGACGGCGTCTATTTAAAAATTGTCCGTAACTATTTGCGATACCGTTGGTTTGTCATCTATTTGATGAGCGCTTCTG
Organism: uncultured Eubacterium sp.; assembly: GCA_902784045.1. GTDB lineage: Bacteria > Bacillota > Clostridia > Eubacteriales > Eubacteriaceae > RUG12931. The sequence goes on from CACZTE010000270.1 coordinate 22,765, forward strand.
TCGGGGCGGATGATAGTTTTACGTCAACCTGTTTATCATCTCTTTCACGAAGTGACGGTCACGGTGCTTCATATTGGAAATACGGCGTGTCCCTTCGCAATTCAGACTGCGGATATAAAAATATCAATCCGTTGTTTCCGCGGTATGACAGCGTCGCGCATTTTACATCTGATATCCGGGCATACATTAAAGGTGGTTTGCTTTCCGAGGCGAAAGAGCTTTACACGCAGATTCGGATGAAACCGAAAGATGTCGGAAATCTATTGGATTCTTTGGAACAAGACGGCATACAATACGTTGAAATGCGCACCATTGATTTAAATCCCTTTGATCCCTGCGGTATTGCAAAAAACGATATTGCTTTTATGCGCTTGCTGATGGTCTATCTGTTTGTTACGCCCGAAACGCCGTATGAAAATTGGCAAATTGAGGGACTCACCAACGAAAACAGCGTGTCAACCCGCGGATTGGATCCGGGACTCGGATTACAGCGTGATGGTGTGTCAATTAACTTTTTCTCATGGGCAAAACAAATCATCAGAGATCTTCAATTCATTAACCGGGAATTAAATTTAGGTTGCGGTGAAATTATAAAAGAAGCTGCCAACCGTATTGATTATCCCGACAGAACATATGCTCAGCGTTTGATGGATTTAATCGCGAACAAAGGCTATATTAACGGCCATTTGGAACTGGCGGAATCTTATCATCAGGATTTTATTTCCCGCGGTTATCCCGACGATGCGACAATCCAAAAGATGCTGGATCAAACATTTACCGGAGGACATACACTTTGAGAACTGACTATACCACCGAAAGACGCGTTGCGTGTTATGACTGCCTGGGAAATCACCTGATTTCCCCGGTACGAATTCTTGACTATTTTCAACAGAGCAGTCATGAACAGAGTGAAGTTCTGGGTGTTGGACAGGATTTTTTGATATCGTCCGAACTCAGCTGGGTGCTCATCAAATATCATGTCGATTTTTTCAGTTATCCAGCCTGCGATGATAATGTGACGGTTTTAACTGAAGCGAAATCCGTTAAAGGCTTTTTTTCTCAGCGCCGTTTTGCCCTTTTTAATGCCGGCGGAGAAATTCTTGCCGACGCGAAAACACAATGGGCTATGCTTGACAGAAAAACAGGTGAGATGGTTCGCTTAGAGCAAATTTCGGAAAATGATAAATACGGTGTCACGGGAAACGCTTTTCCTTACCGGTTTAAAAAGATTAAAAAAATTGACGATGTAACTTTTACGGATAGCGTAAAAGTATTAATCGGCGACATTGATTTTAACGGACATGTCAACCACGTCAACTATTTTGATTGGGCATTGTCGCCGGTCGCAACCCGATTGGCAAAAGGGGAGCAGGTTAAAACCCTCGATATTTACTTTAAACAACAGGCTTTTTTGGGAGATGTTTTGACCATTCGGGGGGTAATGACCAGAGATAACACGCTTCGAGCGGATATTGTCAGAGATGACGAGATTATCTGCGAAAATCTGATTGTCTTGGCATAAAACCCATTATGATTATTTTTTTGAAAAGAGCGGACAAGATGCTTTTTTTGAAATACATTGATAAAACCCGTCGTGAAACCCTTGAGTTTTAATGGGATTTGTAGAATAATAAGCATGAATTTAGATAAAAAAGGAGATAATTAATGGATAATCACGCTGCGATTGAGCAAGCCAAAGAACACTTTGGAAAGATTATTGAAGATCAGCTGTTAAGAATCGAAAATATGAAAAATGAAGGTGATTTTGTCGATTATCAAAATAAAGACGAAATCGTCATCGGTGTTGTCGGCGGTGACGGCATTGGCCCCTTCATCACCAAGGAAGCCGAAAAAGTGCTTGCTTTCTTGCTGAAAGACGATATTGACGCAGGAAAAATAAAATTAAAAGAAATTGATGGTTTAACCATTGAAAACCGTATTAAATGCGGCAAAGCGATTCCAGATGATGTCATGGAAGAATTAAAAGCCTGCGACGTCATTCTCAAAGGACCGACGACCACACCGCGTAAGGGCGACGGCATGCCCAATATCGAAAGCGCCAATGTCGCGATGCGAAAAGCGCTTGATTTGTTTGCCAATGTACGCCCGGTTTCCGTTCCGGAAAAAGGCATCGATTGGACATTCTACCGCGAAAACACCGAAGGCGGCTACGCAGTCGGCAGTCAGGGAATCAATGTCAATGATGATCTTGCCATCGATTTTACTGTTGCGACCCAGGGCGGAAGCGAACGAATCATTCGCGCAGCCTTTGAGTATGCCAAAAACTCCGGAAAAAACAAAGTGACGGTGGTAACCAAAGCCAATGTTATTAAAACCACTGATGGCAAATTCCTCGATACAGCGAAAAAAATCGCCGAAGAATATCCTGAAGTTGAAATGGACGACTGGTATATTGATATCATGACGGCAAAACTTGTCGATGAAAAACGCAGAACACAATTTAAAGTGCTTGTACTGCCTAATCTTTACGGAGATATCTTAACCGATGAAGCTGCCGAATTCCAAGGCGGTGTCGGCACAGCCGGTTCCGCCAATATCGGCAAGCGCTACGCGATGTTTGAAGCCATTCACGGTTCCGCGCCGCGGATGGTAGATGAAGGCCGTGCTCAATACGCTGATCCCTGCAGCATTATTCGCGCTGCGGGAATGCTTCTTGATCATATCGGCTATTCAGAAGAAGCGAAAAGGCTGCAAATGGCCCTCGATATCTGCGGACAATATGAGAAAAAACTTGTACTCACAGGAAGAGATACCGGAGCTACCGGTGCCGAGTATGCTGAATATCTGATGGAAACCCTTTCCCGCGAAGATCTGATTGAAGTGTACAACAGCTATCAAAAATAAAGATTTCCTTTTCCGACTTTTGAATTAGTCCTCAAATGTTGGACAATTCAGCGTAGCAGTTAAAAAATTGCTGCGCTGTTTTTAAAGAAGAGAGATGATATCAGAATTGAAACGTTCCAATCATTGTATTGGTTTATTGTCATGAAAAATTGTTTTGAAATATACATTGAGAATCATTTCGCAGACACCAGCCGTTAAACATTTCAATGTGTCTGGCATCATGAAAATTAAGACAATGAAATTATTCATGAAAAAAATTTGCAAATTATGAAAATTAATAATAAAATATAAAAAACGTTGTTTATTGACAACTTATTTCAAAGAACAAATAAAGTAAAGATATAAGGAGAACCATGACGATTATTGAACAATACGAGTCGGAAGTCAGATCTTATTGCAGGCGTTTTCCGGCTGTTTTCACAAAGGCTAAAGGGGCAGTTATGACCGATGAGAACGGCAATCGTTATATTGATTTTTTTGACGGCGCCGGCGCACTGAATTACGGTCATAACCATCCAAAGATCAACAACGCTTTAATTGAATATATCCAATCCGACGGCATTATCCATGCCCTCGATTTGACAACCCATGCGAAAGAGGATTTCATCGAAGCTTTCGAAAATAAAATCCTAAAACCGAGAGGATTAGACTATAAGCTGATGTTTTGCGGCGCAACCGGAACCAACTCCGTGGAAGCCGCTTTAAAACTGGCAAGAAAAGTCAAAAAAAGAAACAATATTTTGGCTTTTTCCGGAGCGTTTCACGGCATGTCTCTCGGCAGTCTTGCCGCGACAACCGAAGCTAAAGCCAGAAAAGGTGCCGGTGTTCCTCTCGGAAACGTGAGTTTTATGCCGTTTCCTTTTGGGTTTAACAAAAGTTTTGACACGATCGCGTATATCGAAAATGTGTTAAAGGATGATCATAGCGGTGTTGATTATCCGGCCGCCATTATTGTCGAAACCGTTCAGGCCGAAGGCGGCATATGTGTTGCCGATATCGAATGGTTACAGCGTTTGCGTGATTTGTGCGATCGTTTTGATATTCTTTTAATTTGTGACGATATTCAAGTCGGCTGCGGCAGGACCGGGAATTTCTTCTCCTTTGAACGCGCAGGAATCGTGCCAGATATGGTTACTTTGAGCAAATCAATCAGCGGTTCCGGTTTACCGATGGCAATGCTGCTTTTAAAACCCGAACTTGATATTTGGCTGCCTGCCGAACATAACGGCACATTCCGCGGCAATCAACTCGGTTTTATTGGCGCTAAGGCTGCGGTTGAAATTGTTGATGAGACAAATCTACTCGAAGATGTCAAACGCAAAGAAGCCCTCGTGAATGATTATATCGAACAAAACATACTGCCGCTGGATAAGCGCATTTCCCATCGCGGTATCGGTCTGATTCATGGCATTGATATGTCTGAGTTTAACATTGACGGATTGGCTGACCGCATTGCGAAACGTTGTTTTGATTTCGGTTTAATCATTGAGCTTGCCGGTCGAAAAGACAGCGTGATTAAGTTATTACCTCCGCTGGTTATTCCGGATGACGAATTGATGAAAGGATTAGATATCATTGCGGCGTCCATGCGGGAAAAACTTGCAGAGCTATAATGTTTTATCATCTAAAAAAATTTTTTGGAGAAGCTGTTTCGGCTTCTCTTTTTTTGCCGGAAGTCACTTTAAAATCTTTTTTAAGGGTGATAACAGTCCTAAAATTATTATAATTGTCCAAAGCCTTTTGACAAATGGGCTTTTGTATAATAGGATAGCGACATGAAAAAAAGCATTGAAAAACAAATAATAACGGAAAGCCTTCTACCCAGAGTGTTAAATCCTATTACATATCAAGGGAACGAGGTTAATGCCGTTCATAAAGCGTTAGACAATATCGCGATTCGTTTTGCTTTCGCGTTTCCCGATTTATATGAAGTTGGGATGTCCCATCTCGGTATGCGCATATTATACGGAATGCTGAACCGAGAAGAAGATATTTATTGTGAACGCGTCTTCGCGCCGCAGGGCGATATGGAAACATTAATGCGGGAAAATGGTATTTCTCTTTTTGCGTTGGAAACCATGGATCCAATTAAAGCGTTTGATTTTGTTGGATTTACCCTTCAATACGAAATGTGCTATACGACAGTGCTCAACATGCTTGAACTTGCAGGGATTAATCTTTTAAGTTCACAGCGCGGCGAAGATGATCCGATTATCATTGGCGGTGGTCCGTGTTGCTGTAATCCAGAACCGCTTTGTGATTTTTTTGATCTTTTTGTCATCGGAGAAGGCGAGGAAGTGACGTTGGAGCTCATGTCGCTTTATCGAAAACATAAACAATCTGGAAATTACAATAAAAAGGCATATTTAAAATCGGCGGCAAACATCGAAGGTGTATATGTACCGTCATTATACGATGTCGTCTATCATGATGATGGAACTGTCAATCACATCCAGGCTATTGATGAAAATGCAACTCTTCCGATTCGAAAACGCTTTGTACACAATCTCGAAGATTCTTATTTTCCTGACGATCTTGTCATTCCGTATTCTCAGACAGTGCATGATCGAATTCCCTTTGAAATATTCCGGGGATGCGGTCGGGGATGCCGCTTTTGCCAGGCCGGAATGATTTACAGACCGACAAGAGATAAAAGTGTGAATTGCATCGAATCCGGTATCGAAACATTGGTTAAAAGCACCGGTTATGAAGAGGTTTCCCTTTTGTCACTGTCATCGGGAGATTATCCTGAAATAGAAACATTAATTCATGATCTTGTCAAAACGTATGAATCGCAGAGGGTCAGTGTTGCACTTCCTTCTCTTAGAATCGATTCGGTCAGCGTTGACATGCTTGAAGAAATTCAAAAGGTCAGAAAAACAGGTATCACTTTAGCTCCGGAAGCCGGAACGCAGCGTATGCGTGATGTGATCAATAAAGGCGTAACCGAAGATGACCTTATTTCAACCGTGACGGAAGCTTTTACAAAAGGGTGGGGACATATCAAATTGTATTTTATGATTGGATTGCCCACTGAAACCGATGAAGATGTATTGGGAATTGCTGATCTTGCCGAAAAAGTAGTTGACGCTTATTTCGCCCAGCCCAAGGAAACACGTAATAAAAGCTGCCAAGTTGTTGTCAGCACGTCGTGTTTTGTTCCCAAACCTTTTACGCCTTTTCAATGGTTCGGGCAAGTTCCGATGGAAGATTTTGTTCAAAAACAAGATATGCTCAAAAAAAGCATTACCAGCCGTAAAGTCAAATATAATTGGCATGCGTCCGATGTCAGTTTTTATGAAGCGGTATTAGCCAGAGGAGATCGTCGGCTCGGCGCTGTTCTCAAAACTGCTTTTGAGTTAGGCTGTAAGCTCGATGGATGGAACGACTATTTTGACGCGGACAAATGGCGACAGGCTTTTGAAAAATGCGGAATTGATCCGGACTTTTACGCTTTACGCACCCGTGGTTTTGACGAGATTCTCCCTTGGGATCATATCGATATGGGCGTGAGCAAGGCATTTCTCAAACGGGAATGGCAGAAAGCAATTGCCGAAAACACAACGGTTTTCTGCAGAGAAGGCTGCGCCGGATGCGGGATTTTAAGTTTTGACAAGCAGTGGAAATGTCATGAACTTTCCGAAAATAAATCTTTGTAATACTTGCTAAAACCCGGATTAATAGAGATCTTGTGTATTCATCTGTTTTTTGTGACATTTTTACTTAGTCAAAAACTCTAGATATTCGAATATTCACGTTTCTTATCATCGTGATGCTGGAAATAAAAGATGATTTTCGGATATTCTCTCGAATCATTGGCATGAAGCCTTCTATCAAAAGAAAAAGCAAAAAAAATAATAGAAAAGTTGACAAATGACAGCGCTTCTCCAAAAAAGTCTTTTGGAGAAACGCAATACCTGAAAGGTTATTATATATGAATCTGGTACGTTTTAAATTTTCTCGGGGAGAAGATCTGAAATATGTATCTCATCTCGATCAGCAAAAAATGTTTCAACGGGCATTTCGCCGAAGCGGTATCCCAATGGCCTATTCCAATGGATTTAATCCTCATCCCAAATTGTCGTTCGCTCAGGCTATGGCGGTGGGATTGACCTCTGATGGAGAATACGGAGATGTGGAATTAACGGCTGATGTTAAAACTGATGACTTTTTATCAATGATCAATCGTGAGCTTCCGAATGGATATCACGTTCTTTCCGCAACGATGCATCATGAAAAGCCCCGCGCGCTTAACGCTTCAATTGTCAAAGCGTCATATACGGTTGAGACATTGACTGAAGCCGATGAGGTATCGATCCAAACGGAAATCATTTCTTATTTGGAACAGGAAGAAATAGAGATTGAAAAACGCAACAAAAAGAAAAAGATCATCACAATGAATATTAAACCCTATCTTCAAGAATTTTCTATTCGTTGTATTAAAAATCATGTTGTGACATTTGATATGACGATGAGGTATATTGATCAAAAAACGGTCTCTCCATCGGTTCTTCTTGCGTCATTTGAAAAAGAATCCGGTATTTCTTTTGATAGCGAACAATTGTGGCGGGTACATCGTCATGAATTGGTTTTGAATGAGTGATGACAAGATAATAATATCAGTGATTTGTTTTGAGAAAAAAGATTAAATAAAACATCGATAAAAATCAGGTTTGCTATGAGATATTTACACTTATAGGAGACCTTTTTTTGATTTTGTTTAAACTCAGATGAAGAAAATTGCAGGGATTAACTTTAATGAAAAAATGATTTTTTTGTAAACTTAAGAATAGATTTTCATCATTAAAAATATCAAAAAAACCTTTACATTCCAGCAAAAGGTGCTATAATAAAATCAAGCCAAATAAAACAGTTCAGTCAAGCTGTTGAGAAAATCATTTGACGATGATCGCACTTCTGTTGGACGGCTCGGGTGAGTCGGATAGTGTTTTAACAATTCACTAAAATCGTTCTTTGTTGGTTTATACATCGTATTTCCAAGTGACAGCAATTGCTGATCAAGAGCGAAGAAGCAGATTAATCATAAAAGCGATAACGATTGTCAGACTGGGGCGCGACCTGTGGCATATAGAGACCCAGGCGCAGAACATAGGAACAATCGATAATATATTCGCGATATCGTTAAATAGTTTTCATCATTTGGTTAATTATGACAGAAAGGGGTGAGTCCAAAAAAATGATAAGTGAGGAAGTATCGGCCTAAACCACCTTTTGGGAGCATGCGTTCTTAGAAGGTGGTTTTATTTTGCTTTTTGAACAATCATTCGTTTTTTCTTCCAAACAATCTGTTTTTTGATTTTTGTCTTATTTCAAACGAAACAAAACTATTTGTCTTAATCAAGTTTCTCTTTTACCGTGACTTTTAATCCTGAGAAGTTTATAATAACAATAATTATATCATTGAAAGAGGAAATAATATGACTGTGCTTGTTACCGGAGGAGCCGGCTATATCGGAAGTCATACTTGTGTTGAATTATTAAACGCGGGATATGATATTGTCGTTGTGGATAATCTTAGTAATGCCAGCGAAACAGCAATTAAACGTGTTGAACAGATCACTGAAAAACGTGTTCCGTTTTACCACATTGATTTATTGGAGGAAGATAAGCTTTCCCAAGTTTTTGACGCGCATCCCATAGAAGCCGTTATCAATTTCGCGGGATTAAAAGCTGTCGGTGAATCTGTTGAAAAACCGTTAGAATACTATTATAACAATATTGCGGGTTGCCTTTCATTGTGCCGTGTAATGCGTGCTCACAATGTAAAGACCATTGTGTTTAGTTCATCCGCGACGGTTTACGGCGATCCTGCCTTTGTGCCGATTACGGAAGATTGCCCTTTGGGTAAAGTGACAAATCCTTACGGGCGAACGAAAGCGATGCTTGAACAAATTCTGACGGATATCGCGGCGGCGGATTCCGAATGGCATGTTATTTTATTAAGATATTTTAATCCGATCGGAGCGCATGAAAGCGGATTGATCGGAGAAGATCCGAAAGGTATTCCCAATAATTTGCTTCCGTATATTGCGCAGGTGGCTGTCGGCCGTTTGGAAAAATTATCAGTCTTCGGGAATGATTATCCGACACCAGACGGAACGGGTGTTCGTGATTATATTCATGTGGTTGATCTTGCCAAAGGACATGTCAAAGCATTATCCGTTTTATCGGATAAAAAAGGCGTTGATATTTTTAATCTCGGAACCGGTAGGGGATACAGTGTGCTTGAAGTACTTCACGCGTTTGAAAAAGCATGCGGGAAAGATCTACCTTATGTGATCAAACCCAGACGAGCCGGTGATATTGCCGAGTGTTATTGTGATCCGTCAAAGGCTGAAACGATTCTCGGATGGCGTGCTGAAAAAGGAATAGATGAAATGTGCGCGGATAGTTTCCGTTTTCAATCACAAAATCCGATGGGATATGACGGATAAATCAATTAAGCAAGCACAAGGTAATTCATTCATGTTTTAATCAATAATCTCGTTTATTCATGATTAGATTGCTGATTCAAGAAAATAATGTTTTACCGATTAAGTTCTTTTAAAGCAGTTAACCGTTTCTCGTTTGAATTTCATGCGTACAAACAGTTTGGAGAGAATAATGAAAAAATTAATGCTTATCGATGGAAACAGTTTGCTTTTTAGAATGTTTTATGGCATTCGTGAAATGTCAAACAGCAAGGGGATACCTACCAACGCGCTCTATGGTTTTGTGAATATTCTTTATAAAATCGATACACAATATCATCCCGACGCGATGGCTGTCGCTTTTGATTTGCCGGAGCCGACGTTTCGACATCAAAAATATGATGAGTATAAAGCCGGGCGCGAGAAAATGCCGGAAGATTTAGTTGCGCAATTACCTTTGATTAAAGAGCTTTTGACGAAAATGGGCATTAAAGTCATTTCATTGAGTGGTTATGAAGCCGATGATATTATCGGTACGATTTCCCGTATCGGCGAAGAGGAAGGAATGGATGTCGAGATTATCACCGGCGACAGAGATTCTTTTCAATTGGTCAGTGATCGGGTCCATATTTTATATACAACAACCAGAAGCGGCAATCAATTCACAGTTGTGGATCCCGAATATATTGACGAAAAATACGGTGTTACGCCGAAAGAACTCATTGATGTGAAAGCGTTAATGGGAGATTCTTCAGATAATATTCCCGGGATTAAAGGAATCGGAGAAAAAACGGCGCTCAAACTCATCGGGACGTATCATAATCTGGACACATTGTATGAACATACAGAGGATTTAAAAGGGAAACAAAAAGAAAGAATCGTAAACGGTAAGAATGATGCCTATTTAAGCCGTTATCTCGGAGAGATTGATCGTAATGTTCCTCTGTCAGTGACCCTTGATGATCTGAAAATCGATAATATTTTTACTGATGAAGCGATTAATCTCCTCAAAGAGTGGGAATTTCGCGCAATTTTAAACAAACTGTCCCAGGATTCACTGACAACCGGCAATCTCAAAGTCAATGATCTTCCGACTTATCAAATCATCGAAGGCGACAAAGAATTAAATTATCTTTTGATGCGAATCGGAGAAAAAGGGGAGATCATCATAACTTATTGCGCTGATGATAAAGATATACGCCTTGTTGTCGCTCTCAGTGGGCAATATTATTATTTCGGAAAAACGTCCTTTGCTAAAAGTTTTCTTCACAATCTGGCCGATTTACCCAATGCAGATGATATTAAGATTATCGGGCATGATTTAAAAAAACTATATCATCTGTTTGAAAAAGCACAAAGCGCTTTCGGAAATTTTGGATATGATACTTATGTTGCGGCGTATCTGCTTGCGCCGTCTGATAATCGATATGATTTGAGGAGCCTTGCAGCGAAGTATTTAGATATGGAAATCCTTGATGATGAATCATTTTTCGGAAAAGGTAAAAGCCGCGTCGCAATTGCGGAAAAAAGCGATGCCGAAATGACAAATTACATGATTCAAAACGCTGATGTGACCGCGAAACTGTTTCAAAAAATCCCCACGCTCATTGAAGAATACGGCATGACTGAACTTTATGATGAAATTGAATTACCGTTGATTCCCGTTTTAACGGCAATGGAATCGGAAGGGTTTAAAATTGATTTGGACGCTTTAAAAGCATTGTCTGCGTATTTTGAGCAAAAAATCAATGAACTCACCGATGATATTTTTGAAATGGCCGGAAAAACATTTAATATCAATTCAACCAAACAGCTTGGCACAATTTTGTTTGAGGAATTGGGCTTGCCTGTCATCAAAAAAACAAAAACAGGCTATTCCACTTCTGTTGATGTTTTGGAAGAGCTTAAACCCTATCATGCGATTATCGAGAAAATATTGGAATACAGAACTGTTTCAAAGCTTGACTCGACTTACGGACAAGGGTTAATTAAACTCGTCGACCCCGAAACCCAAAAAATTTATTCGCATTTTAATCAAACGGTGACGGCGACGGGGCGCATCAGTTCTTCAGATCCCAATTTGCAAAATATCCCTGTAAAAACAGAGATGGGGCGGGAAATTCGCCGTGTCTTTATTCCGGAACGTCCGGATCGTTATCTGGTCGATGCCGATTATTCCCAGGTTGAGCTACGCGTTCTTGCTCATTTATCGGGAGATGAAAACTTGATCGAAGCTTTTATCGAAGAGCAGGATATTCATACACGAACGGCATCGGAAATTTTTTCCGTACCGATGGATGATGTGACGAGTATTCAGCGAAGTCGAGCTAAAGCGATCAATTTTGGTTTGATTTACGGTAAGCAAGCCTTCAGTTTAAGCAAAGAGCTTGGTATTAGCAGAGCCGAAGCCCAAAACTATATTGACAGATACTTTGAACGCTATCCCGGTGTCTCAAGATATATGGAAAATATCAAAGAATCGGCGAAGGAAAAAGGATATGTCACAACGTTGTGGGGAAGAAGACGCGAAATACCCGAGATTAAATCCCGCAATCGCATGCTTGTGCAATCGGGGGAACGAATGGCGTTAAACACGCCAATTCAGGGAACGGCAGCGGATATTATGAAACTTGCGATGATCCGCGTTGACCGTGCATTAAAAGCTGAAAATCTGGATGCGCGTATAGTTCTTCAAGTCCACGATGAGCTCATCATTGATTCATCCGATGCGGATAAAGAAAAAGTGTTGGGACTTCTTGTCAGAGAAATGGAAAACGCGGCGGAGCTTAGGGTACCTTTGATTGTAGACGCGCATGTCGGGAAATCCTGGTATGATATTAAATAATCAATATTTCAACTGAAAAAAAGCGTTACAAAAGAAAATAAAAATTTAATTGGAGAAAAGATGATTATTGGATTAACCGGAGGAATTGGCTCGGGAAAAAGCGAAGTGTCCAACATTTTAAAAGAACAATTTAAAATTCCCATCGTTGACGCTGACGCTATTTCCGAGGATATTGTAAAGCCTGGGAGAAAGGGACTTCAAGCCGTTTTCCAATCTTTTGGGAAAGAGGTTATAACGCCTGATGGTGAATTGGATCGAGAAATTTTGCGCCAAAAGATATCCCGGAATGATGATGACATGCGATTACTTAACAGTATTTTACATCCATTAATTGAAAGCGAAGTAAAAGAGCAGATTGAGCATTATACTCGTTTAGGGGAAAAATATATTGTATATGATTGTCCGCTTCTGTTTGAGGCGCATCAAGAAAAATTTGTGGACTTAACGATTGTTGTCGTATGTGACGATGATGAGAGAATCAATCGAGTCATGAAACGCGACAGTTGCACCAAAGAGGACGCGCGCAAAATGATTGCCATTCAAATGCCTCAAAACCAAATGGTTTCAAAAGCGGATGTCGTCATCGACAATAACGGCACATTAGAGGATTTAAACCAGGCAGTGGCCTTTGTGATGACTAAAATCGATCATCTTTAAATATTGATGATTGGAAATTTAAAAAAACCCGTCAAAAACGGAACTAAGATCGGGAAATATGTCGGGGATGAAATAATGAAAATCTAAATTCATTGACATTTCATTCCCGGTATTGCCGGTACATCGTTTGTTATCAAAAAAGAGGTTTAAAAAAGCGATTTTCGGTGCGTAAAGCACCCATTTTAATAAAATTAATTTTTTTTCAAAAAAAGCTTGTGTTTTATAAAATGTTTGCTATAATAGTCTACGTTGCATCACAAAGCAACATCAAGTGATGCGAGGATGGTGAAATTGGCAGACACGCAGGTTTGAGGGACCTGTTGCTAACATACAGCAGTGAGGGTTCGAATCCCTTTCCTCGCACCATTTTATAGCTATCTTTAATATGCGGAAGTGGCTCAGTGGTAGAGCATCGCCTTGCCAAGGCGAGGGTCGCGAGTTCAAATCTCGTCTTCCGCTCCATTTGCTCACAAACCGACATCTGTCGGTTTTTTTATTATCCCTAAAAAACTGATTTAAGCATTAGGGATTGAGTCGCAGGATTCGTTTCTTGTGCTATAATGCGGATGGATTTTCTTGTTGGAAAAATTCTTAATATAAAGGCTATCTTTGGTTTATGCATAATTGAAATCTTTTTGTATGAAAGGATAAGAATGAAAGTATTAATGATTGATACGTCGGCGCAGGCAGCCAAGATTGCCATCGCCGAACCTCATCGCCTCGTTGCCCAGGTGTTTTCTGACAGTTCATTTAAACATGGCGTTAATCTTATGCCTTTGATTGATCATTTATTAGCGGATTCAGGTATTTCAATCGGGGATATCGACGCCTATGGCATTGTGAACGGACC
>CACZTE010000271.1 GCA_902784045.1 uncultured Eubacterium sp.
AAACGCCCAATAAAAAGATTGTAGAACGCAAGAGGGCCTTCTTCTTTAACATATTGGATTACATTTTTTTTGTACTGAGTAAAGGCATTTCGAATCTGTTGTCTCAAATTGTTCATAGCTGAGACGTTTGTCCGATTTGAAATTATATTATTCGTCGATGATTCGATATCTTTTCCATCGAAGTCATGATTTCGAATCATTTTCCAAGTTATCGTATCCTGATCCAAATCTGCCGAAAAATTAAATTTACCAGAATGAATAACAGACAAAATAGTCTTGACTGGAGCAAGAATCGTTTCTGCTGTTGCTGTCCCTTCATTTGCCGGCAATAAGTCATCCTCTCCACGGAAGGGAAGCAACTGCTCACCATGATTAATCAGATTCGCTCTCTCTACAGAAGAAACCGGTTTTAATCCTGCAATTTCACATGTTTTGGCAACGGTGTATGCGCGTACTGTTTTTTCGGGCGCAGATGCTTCGGCAAATCCAATCGCAGCATAACGCCGAGGCCGGTCATGATTTTCGCCATCTGCTTCACCTGTTGGCGTGACTGGGTTTAAATAATTACGTTCAGAAACATGTTGCTTTGCATTATCAAAATGCGACTCAATTGAAAACACATTTTGTTGTTGATCAATCTGATTATTATCAACATTGCTAATCTTGCCCATAATGCTGACTAGATGTTCGGCAATTGTCTCCATAGCTTTTGTAGAAGCTTCCAGAGATCCTGGGCTTTGACTACCGACAAGAAATGGTAAGGCAAAAAATGACGGATCTGCAACCCCTGTTCTTGGCAGTGTAATTTCTGGAAAAGCTGAGTTATTAAATCCCCAACTATCAGTATAACCTTGGCGCATGGGCTCGCCCATATAATAATCGAGTTCTTTCAAAGATGCGTAACCATTCGCATATAACTCGCTAGCGTATGTAGGATCTAAGGCGGCAAGCGTATCAGGCAGATAAAGGATTGCTCTCGTATGAACCGGACGTCCATTTAAGGCGCGATCTATAAGTGCGGGCATTTCCATAAAAATACCACTGCAGGTACCGCCACAAACGCTGCCGATAATATAAATTTCATAATTTCCAGGTTGCCCCTGAGGAATAGGTGTTAGTGACTGAGCGACTAACAGCCTAATACGATTGCTGATCTTCTCATCCACACCAAGTGAACCCGGATCCTGGTCATGGAGCTTAAACGATCCAATCAGACGCTTTCGCCCTGCGCCAGGACCATTAACTCCCTGGAGAATCTTTTCGTCAGGAACGATTCTTTTCTGCGCAATTGCTCGTGAGTTCGGAAGAGCACCTCTTGCACCGACATTTTTTGAAGTAATCATCTCCTTTTCTGTTCCGCTTAGGAATTTTGCATGATCAAATTCATTCCAATCGGTGTCGATTCCAAGAAAAGCGATATACTGATTCCACGTTGGCCTAAGTTTTGCAATCACTTGACCTTTCACATAGTCAACTGTCCGAACACCTGTGCCGCCTAATCCGATAAGGATTGTCCGGTTTACCGTGTTGGGTTCAATGCTCGCAGGGCTTCCAAACAATACGCCTTTACTTGCATCAATTGTTTGGGGCGCCAATAGAACTGGAATGCTTTCCTTTTTGTATTGTGTTAAAGACATGGAACGTTCCTCCTACTCTATATGAATATTGTTTACTTAACGGTCATGATGATATTCAGGATTTCGGTTTGGTTCTGGTATTGGTCAATACTAATTGAAATTTGCTCAGATTCCTTAAGTGTAATTGTATTCTTACGAACCTTATTCTTACGAACCTTATTGTTGTTACTAGTCGTTACTGTTGTAATAGGATTCTTATCAGGTGTAATAGGATTCTTATCAGGAAGATTATAAAACACGCCGCCTTTTTTAAATCTTCTTCCTTTAATAGTGATTTTATCAAGGCCGGTCGCTGGATCATTGGAAACAGCCTCCAAACGGTCTTTGATAGCATTGTGTGCGTCATCACCTGCAAAGCTCGTCAGCTCACTATTAATCACTTCATTCATCAGTAAGTTTTTAAGTAAAATTCTCTTGATTCCCCTTTTTCTTTTCCCACCTGTTTTGATGTTCTTTTCAATATCAAGTGATCTTGAAGCACTCGTTTCATTGGGTAAAACAATGCTAATTGTCCACTTACCCTTTAGCCGTACTCGTATAAGTTTCCAAACAAAAATGATAGCGACAATGATTATTGGAATAACAGGAAGAATCCACCACCATTTTTCCCAAAGCAGCCCCCATCCCGTATTCACTTTCACTTGAATCATTCTTTGAACAGGCTCATTATATCCGTCAGAAACAAAAAATGTAATCGAATCTTTGCCCTTCTCCTTGGCGGTAAGCTTTATCGTCTGGGTCTCCTCATTGTATTCAGCATCATAATACTCTCCGTTATGCTCTCCTAGGTTTATATTGCTAAAAACGGCAGTCACCTTATCCTGATCTTCGTAGTAGTCCTCCAAATGTAACTCTTCGGTTTCATGGAATTTGTCTTTTTGACAAGAGAGCGGGTCTTTCACTATTGTTTTCGAGATATCCTCTCTGTAAATAAAACTATCATGCAAGTCAACTTTAAGTTTAAATTGATTTAAACTCTCCAACCTGTTGCCATTTGGTTCAATTGCAACGAGGTGAAGGGTATATTCTCCCGGCTTATCTCCACAATTTGTAATCTTTATATAACCGTATTCATCTTCGGTCCACTTTATTTTTTCGCTATAGCTTCTGTCGCTTACACACTCAAGCTCATACGTCAGTATATCATTATCTGAATTCTTGATATACTCATTCGGATCAATTCTATCTTTTTTATCACCTGTGTTATTTATAAAACCTTCATCGTAGATATAAGCTTGGTCATTGATATAGCCGATAAAATCGGGGATAATCTTATTCTCGAATTTATCAATCTTCTCATCGATCGTATTGAGTTTTACTACATTACTTCTTTTGACGCCCTCTTTGTTTGTCCCGTTTTTGAATATGGGATCTTTGATTACTGCGTAAAAACTGTAGTGTCCTTGAGTGATGCCGTCTTCTCGTAGGAGTTCATTCATTTGGATGGTACCATCCGATGTCTCAAATCCAGTGTCGGTCGCCTTTAGATTGTTAAATTCATGAATTTTATTGGTTTCGTCACTTACTGCAATAAGCGTAACGGGCACTTTTTCAAAGAACTTCTTGTTCTGCGGGACAGTCTTTCCGTGATATTCAAAATCAACTGTAAATTTAAGATCCTTATCCTTTTTTTCTACCACGCTTCCCGTTTTTTCACCGATACATTTCAATAGCATACCCATATCTCGCAGAGAACAATGATACATGTTAAATATTGCGTTGGGATCACCTTCAATTAACGCTATCCAATCACCAGGCTCAGGGCAAGCCATCTTTGCCACCGCATATTGACCCTCTAAAACATTACAATAATAATTTTCGGTTGGCTCTTCTTCTTCATCTCCGTCTGTATTGCGTCTGAAAAGACGAATGTTTTTTATAGAGCTGCCTACAGCTGTAATCGTCATTTCC
>CACZTE010000272.1 GCA_902784045.1 uncultured Eubacterium sp.
ATTACCTCGCTTAAAACCGGAATTTGCGTATCGGCTGTTGCGCGTTATTAAACACTTAAAGCCGAAAAGAGATGACAACCGCAGAGGCCGTCATCTCTCATTTGGTTTTAACATACCGCCAATCGATGACAAATATTTTCTGTTATGCGATTGACGTTGATATTAAGCTTGGATTTATTTGTCGGTGACATCTTCGTATGAAGCATCTTCAACGTTGTCATCTCCGTTGTTACCGCCTTGGGCACCACCCATATCGGGGCCGGCTTGAGCGCCGGCAGCCTGCTGCTGAGCTTGAGCTTGTTCATACATTTTTTGCGCGATAGGATAGAGAGCTTCGTTGACTTTGTCGATGGCCGCGCGGATCACTTCGGGATCGTCGCCCTGAGCTTTTTCTTTCAATTCGGCAATGGCGCTTTCGACTTTTGCTTTATCGTCGGCACCCACCTGATCGCCGAGTTCTTTAAGCTGTTGTTCCGCCTGATAAGCTGTGGAATCGGCGTTGTTGCGCGCTTCAATGATATCTTTTTGTTTTTTATCTTCAGCCGCGTGCTGTTCCGCTTCTTTCACGGCTTTGTCGATATCGGCTTCGCTCATGTTGGACGTAGATTTGATGACAACATTCTGGCTCTTGCCGGTTCCGAGGTCTTTGGCGGAGACGTTGACGATACCGTTGGCGTCGATATCGAAAGTGACTTCAATCTGCGGCACACCGCGGCGGGCAGCCGGGATGCCTGCGAGTTGGAATCGACCCAAAGTTTTGTTGTCTCTTGCCATTTCGCGTTCGCCCTGAAGCACATGAATGTCAACAGCGGTTTGATTGTCCGCGGCGGTCGAGAAAACCTGGCTTTTTTTAGTCGGAATGGTAGTGTTGCGTTCGATGAGTTTGGTGCACACACCGCCCAATGTTTCGATACCAAGAGACAGGGGTGTAACATCGAGAAGCAACACATCGTTGACTTCGCCCGCAAGCACACCGCCCTGAATGGCAGCACCGATGGCGACACATTCATCGGGGTTGATACCTTTATAGGCGTCTTCCCCGGTGAGATTTTTCACCGCTTCCTGAACGGCAGGAATACGTGTGGAGCCACCGACCAAGATAACTTTGCCCAATTCATTTTTGGAAACACCGGCATCTTCCATCGCCTTGCTGACGGGAACACGGGTCTGTTCGACGAGGTCTGCCGTCAATTCGTCAAATTTGGCACGGGTGAGGCTCATTTCGAGATGTTTCGGGCCTTCCGCTGTCGCGGTGATAAAGGGAAGATTGATATCGGACTTCATGACAGATGACAGTTCGATTTTTGCCTTTTCAGCCGCTTCTTTAAGACGTTGGAGCGCCATTTTATCGGTGCGCAGGTCAACGCCGTTTTCTTTCTTGAATTCTTCAGCCATCCAGTCGATGATCTTTTGGTCGAAGTCGTCGCCGCCGAGGCGGTTGTTGCCGTTGGTGGCTTTAACTTCAAACACACCGTCGCCGAGTTCCAAAATGGAAACATCAAAGGTACCGCCGCCGAGGTCATAGACCATCACCTGCTGGCTGTTGTCTTTTTCAAGACCGTAGGCCAAAGATGCGGCTGTTGGTTCATTGATGATACGAAGGACTTCGAGACCGGCAATTTTACCTGCGTCTTTAGTGGCCTGGCGTTGGGCATCGTTAAAGTAAGCAGGAACGGTGATAACAGCTTTTTCGACAGTTTCACCGAGATAAGCTTCCGCGTCGGCTTTGAGTTTTTGCAGGATCATCGCGGAGATTTCCTGAGGTGTGTATTGTTTACCGTCAATATTCACTTTATAGTCAGAGCCCATATGGCGTTTAATGGACGAAATGGTACGATCGGGGTTTGTGACAGCCTGACGTTTGGCCACTTGACCGACAAGACGTTCGCCGTCTTTCGTAAATGCCACAACCGAAGGTGTGGTGCGGTTGCCTTCCGCGTTGGGGATGACAACGGGTTCGCCGCCTTCTAAAACGGCTACGCAAGAATTGGTAGTTCCTAAATCGATTCCGATAATTTTTTCTTTACTCATTGTATTTCCTCCTGAATTGGATTATTTGCTTTTTTAATTGATTTATATGAACGGCAAATGATCTGCCCTCATTAGCATAGTAATATAATAATTGGCCGGATTATTTCTGATTGACTTTGACCATGGCGGGACGAATAACTTTATCGTTGAAGGTGTAGCCTTTTTGGAAAACTTCGAGTACCGTCTGATCGGGGACGTCTTCCTCGTTTGCCACGGCAACGCCGTGATGATAATTGGGATCGAAGGGTTGGCCTTCGGCGTCAATGGCTTTGAGGCCTTCGGCTTCCAGCACGCCCATCAATTGGTCAAAAACCATTTTAACACCGTCCCGATAGCTGCCGGATTCGCCGGCTTCATCCGCTGCCGCTTCCGAGCGTTCAAGATTATCGATGACGGGCAAAAGCTTGGTCATGAAGTTTTCCATGGTGTAGGACGCGATGTCGGTTTTTTCCCGTACCGAGCGTTTTTTGTAGTTTTCAAAATCCGCCTGGAGACGCAGCATTTGATCCTTGATGCCTTTGACCGCTTCTTCCGCCTTTTTTTCCGCTATTTCCTTGATGGCTTTTGCCGGATCGACGGTTTGGGTTTCAGCCGTATCAGCGCCTTCTGTCGCTTTCACTTCAGTTGTTTGCGCTTTTTCTTTTTTTTCGTCGGCTTTGACTTCTTCCGCCGTCTGACTTTGCGACGTTTCTTCTTCCGTCAGCGGTGTTTGTTTTTTTTCTTCCATAATGTTTACCTCTAACCATAATATATTGAACCGCTCTAATCAGATGACGAGAGCAACCCTGCGATGTTGTGATTGATCTCCTGCCTGATGTATTCCAGCAGAGACCCGACTTTGCTGTAACTCATTCGCGTCGGGCCGATGACACCAAAGGCGCCCATCACGTTGCCGTCCGCCTCATAGGTCGATGTCATGATGGAAAACTCGCGCATCTGTTCGTGACCGCTTTCATCTCCAATGGTTACATGCAAAATTTGATTGCCGTCGCGATTTTCCCTGAGGATTTTGGCGAGCAACGGCTTGGTTTGTACCACATTGACCAGATTTTTAATACTGTCCACATCGGAAAATTCCGGATAATTGAACAGGTTGGTCACGCCGACTGCCGTGACGTCCGATGCTTCCTGAAGGAGCATTTCTCTGAGCGCCGGCAGGATGTCCTTGAGCAAGATGATTTCTTTGTCGTCAAGGGATTGCATCGCTTCCACCGGTGCTGTTGTCAGATCTTGAAAGACGATGTTTTTCATCATCCCGTTGATAACTTCGGATAATTTAAGGGCCGACACTGCGTCGACTTCACCAGACAATGTCAGTTCCGTATTTCGGGCTATACCCTCGTTGGTCACGACCACCATCATCACGCGGTTGCGGATGAGGGGAATAATCTGCACATGTTTGCAATTAAATCGGGATACCCGGGGAGAGAGCACGATGGATGTGTAATTAGTCATATCCGATAGCAGATGCCCCGTGTGGGTCATTGTGCGATCAAGCTCTTCAGCGGCATCGAGATACCCTTTGTGAATATCCCGCTGCATGGTTTCCGCCAGCTTTTGAATCTGCATTATCTCATCCACATAAAAGCGGTAGGCTTTTTGCGTCGGGATCCTCCCCGCAGAGGTGTGGGGCGAAACGAGAAATCCCATTTCTTCCAAATCAGCCATTTCATTGCGAATGGTCGCCGGGCTGACACCCAAATGATAGCGTTTGGATAAAGCTCTGGACCCGACGGGTTCGGCCATGTTGATATAGTCTTTGATGATGGCTTCAAGTATTTTTTTCTTTCTTGGTTTCATTTCCATGATCATCACCATCCTGAGTTATTAGCACTCATCAAGCTCGAGTGCTAACATCTGACTATAATATAGCACCCTCGCTGTGGATTGTCAACAAGAAGGGCGCATGGTTTTATTATTTTAAATATTTTTTAAGTTAAACAAAGGCCATAAACACGCGGTTGGCAAAATCAAGGCCTTTTTCGCTTAAACAAATCGTATTACCGTCGCGAATTAACAAGCCTTCCATTATAAGTTTTTCAATTTCAGGAGCATAGTCATCAAAAAAACTTCGGCCGAACAACGCGGCGTAATCAGCATCTGAAACGCCGGCCAGCCGTCTGAGCCCGAGAAACATAAAGTCGCCTCGTATTTCGTCTTCAGATAACACACGGTCCTCGCTAAGCGCTTTTCTATCGATATATCCGGGCACGCTTGCCGCGTTGGCAAAACGTCTTCGCCGGAACAAATCAAAGGACGCGGCGCCTGCGCCAAACCCGCGATACGGCAAGAACCGCCAATAACCGCTGTTGTGCCGGCTCTCGTAACCCGCTCTAGCGTAATTGGAAATTTCGTATTGGTCAAAACCTTGACGCTTTGCTTCCGTTGTGACCAGATGCGCCATTTCCCGCTCGGTGTCCTCATCGGGGAGATCAAGCTCGCCTTTGGCATACGCTTCAGCAAAAGGTGTGCCCTCCTCAATGATCAAACTGTAGCACGACAGATGGCGGACATTCGGCAGCGAAGCGACTTCCCGAACCGCTGTTTTGACATCATCAAGGGTTTGTCCGGGCAACCCCACCATGAGATCAACGGAGAGATTTGACAATCCCGCTTCATTAGCGTCGCGCACTGTATCTAAAAAATCTTCGTGCGTGTGGACGCGGCCGAGGATTTTGAGCAAACGGTCATTGACGGATTGGCAACCAACGCTCAACCGG
>CACZTE010000273.1 GCA_902784045.1 uncultured Eubacterium sp.
CCATTTGGCCTGCGTATCTTCCGTCGGCAGATACAGTCTGAAGGGTTTTTGTTTCTCAGGGCTGATCTCAGCATAAGGCATGCCAAGAATTTTCAGCGCCTCCACCGCCGGGCTTTCCCGGAGATCGTCGGTGCCGGCGGCGTAGGCCAGACCGGCAACGGCAATGGGTGCCTTGATGCCTTTGAGCGTTTTTTTGAGATAGCGGGCTGCCGCTCCGGCTGACTGATCATGATATTGCAAAACACTTTTGGTCAGCGGCGTTTTGGCCGACACATCCCGCCCGCAATCCGTCCATTCGGCGCATTCTCTGGCCAGGCGCGAGCCCGCGAATCCCGGAGACAGCGAGTGTGCCTTGTCCAGCCGGCGCGTGGCTTTGCCATGGGCGTTTAACAGGTCAAACACCGCGTCGGCCTGAATGCCCGCCGCGCCGCAGACCGCCGCCGTCTCCCGGCGAAGCGCGTCTCTCACGGCAAACTCGACCGACGACGCCAGCGCCGCCGCCTCGGCGGTGCGGGTGTCGGTGATCCGTGCGCGTTTGGTATAATCGGGCAGTTGACTGACGATGCCCGCCAACGCCTCGGGCATGTCGCCGTCACAGCCGATGGCCAGCGCCCCGTCCTTTCGAAGGCCGGCGATCATCATGCCGTCATCGTAAAGGACCGGCATGGTCATCACCCGCACCGCGGGCGCGTCCGGTTCATCCTTTTGCCGATCCGCCAGCGCTTCATCGGCTACTTGCTGAAGCGTTGTCGCCGTTCCGATGCCGGCGGTGAGTCTCAGCACCACCGCCCGATTCTCGGGACATTGGGCGGCAATCTGGCGGACAATGGACGCCGCGAAACGCGTGCCCGGTCTGCCCGCGTCATCCGGCGGCGTCATACACGTCACAAAAATCACCGGACATTCGCGAATGACCCGCCTCAAATTGGGACAAAGCACCAGTTTTCGGCCGGCTATCCCTTTTTCCGTTAAATCCCGCAAACCCGGCTCCTCACCGGGAAGCTCCTCATCGGCAACGGCGTTAACCATTTCTTCATCGAGATCCGATAGCAATACCGTGACCTCCGCTTCGGCAAGCACCCCCGCCAAAACCATTCCCGTGACCGTCATGCCGACAACGCCCGCGGTTAATTGTGTACTCATATATTCTCCTCCACCCGCTTCGCGGGGTAAGTTCGTAAAAAGCGTTCGCGTCAAATCTGAATAAACCTTTTTCTCGCTGATTGCGCTGATACACACGGATTAAAAAATAAATAATAATCATTGATCTGCGATTATCCGCGTCATCTGCGAGAGACTGAATGAGACGCTCACTTATTTACCTATTTCGCAGGGTAAGTTCGTTTTATTCTAAATTCGTTTCTTTTTTCATTTCAGTGATGATGTCGTCATAATCCCGGCTTTTCATGGTGGGGAAGGCTCTGATCAGACGACCGGCGCCAATATACCGCGTTTCTTTCAAATAAGCGGCAAGGGATTTTTTACGCCGGTCGAATTCCGTCACCGCGGCCTCCCGCTTCGCGGAAACCCCTGCCAGCGCGACGCCTTTTCGCGCGTCAAAAGCTTTGACCGCGCCGGCTCTGCGCTCACCGAGGCTGCGCATGGTCTCCTCGGCGTTATCCCGAAACTCTGCCTTGGCCAGTGCCATCTGCACCTGCTGATGTTCCAGGCTCTGTGTGGCGTTTAACGCGTTGCCGCCAATGCTTTCCGTCATCGAATCCGATACACGGCGCAAAGAATCACGCATGGTTTTGACCGTCCGCAGTCTCTTGTCAAGTCCTTTAAGCACCGCCAATGACACGCCGACGTCCACACCCAAAATCGTATAGAGCGCCAATAATAGCCAAACCCCAATGGAAGGAGGGATCAAACCGGTTGTCAGACGAGAGACCAAAGGATGCACCACTTCTGCCGCGACGAGGGAGCCGGCGCCCCAGGCCAAACTGAATCGCAGGCAAATATAACCGCCCAGATTAAAACGCTGATTGCTGTAATCCCACCACCGGGTGTGATACAGCTTATCCAAAACCCAGCCGCCCAAGAGCTCGATGGCCGTTGTGAGAATCATGCCGCCGAAAAACACCGCGACGATGCGCTCCCATCCGGTCAAACCGCCGGTAACCGTTTTTTCCATCATGATAATGAGGATCATGCCGAATCCGTAAATCGGACAAATCGGTCCGTTTAAAAAACCGCGATTCACGATGACCCCCTGTTTAACGGCATGAAAAATCACTTCGACCACCCAGCCGAGAAATCCGTAAATCAAAAACCAGGCAGCCAATTCATAAAGTGTTATTCCCGCGATCATGATATCTCCTTCTCATAGTCGTTGCTTCTATTATCGGTTAATTTTTCAATCAGGTCAAGGCATTAAAATGCTGTCTTTATGATATAATGAACAAACAAAAGCAATCATACCCTTCGGGGCGAAAAACGAGGGGAAAATAATAATGATCATCTGGAGAAAGGAGACATGATGACTGAAGTGATTGAAACGCCGGTTTCCAAAAAAAGATCCAAAAAAACCGCGGGATCCGTCAAACCGATCCGCAAAAGCAATCAAAGCGCCAAAGCGCCTCACCAAACCGATCTGATTATGCTCGGCACAGGCAACGCCATGGTGACCGAATGCTATAACACCTGTTTTATCCTGGCCGGACCCGGTGAAAAACTGCTCGTGGACGCCGGCGGCGGCAACGGCATCATGACACAGCTTAAAAAAGCCGGCATTGCCATTTGCGATATCCACAATATGATTGTGACCCACGCTCACACCGATCATGTGCTCGGCGTCATTTGGGTGATGCGCATGGTGGCATCCGCCATGGAAAAAGGCCATTTTACCGGCTGTTTCCGTATTTTTTGCCATGATGGCGTCGCTGAGCTATTAACTTATATGGGCCGCCGCCTTTTGGCCAAAAACCAACGCCGCCACATCGGTGAGCGTCTGTTAATCGTGCCGGTTTCCGACGGCGCGCGCATCTACGCCGCCGATTTTAATCTCACCTTTTTTGACATTCATTCCACCAAGGCGCGCCAATTCGGTTTTCGCGCGGAGCTGCCCGACGGCAAAACGCTGGTCTGCCTCGGCGATGAGCCGTTTTACGAAGGCAATCGTCACGTTGTCTCCGGCTGTGATTGGCTGCTATCCGAAGCTTTCTGCCTGTATGCCGACCGCGAGATTTATCATCCCTATGACATCAGCCATTCCACCGCGAAAGACGCCGCCGAAGTCGCCGCCGATCTCGGCGTTTCCGCCCTGGTGCTCTACCATACCGTTGACGATAATCTCGCGCATCGGCGGGAGGACTACACTGCCGAAGCCGCCGGCTATTTTGACGGCCGCATCGAAGTACCCGATGATTTAGAAATCATCGCCCTTTAACACATCGCTAAAAAAACACGCGAAACATTATGCCTTCGCGTGTTTTTCAATTTGATTTTGTCAACCTGTTTTGTCATTGGCTTCGGGCAAGGGGTTCATCGGCATCTTTGACCGAGATGATTGTTTTCCCGGTTGGTTTCACGGTTTGACGCCTTTGGTGAAAACAATCTATTTCATTGACCCCGTTAATTTTTCTTTCGGTATACAAGAGAAGCCCGGTTGATCTCAAGTTTTGGGTTGGCCGCGTCAACAGCCGGCGCTTTTGTCAAGCAATCGACAAAGCCCTTTGATATGGCGGCGCAACACGCGTCATTCATTTGCTTTCGCTTCAATTCCAACCCACGCGTCAATTCCAGAAAACACAGACGGTCATCGCTTTGTCTGCATAAAACAGCAAGATTGGCGTGGAAAGACCGCGGGAAAATCAAGAGCGCGAAGCGTGGGCTACTCCACGTTTTTCAGCGCCTCGTCCATCGGCACTTTGGTGATTTTGCGATATTCTAACACCGCGACAACACCGTAAGTCAAAAGGCCCAGCCCCGCAACCTTCAAATACTCCATCGGACTGTCATACACATTAATCCATCCCGAAAGGCTTTGCACCATCACAATCCGGAATAGAACTTCCAAAATAAACCGGTCGATGATTAAAGTGATCAACGTGCTGAAAACCACCACGATCGTCGTTGCCATTAAATAGAGCCCGGCGATTTCCCCGTCGCGATAGCCGAGAATTTTGACCATGGAGATGGACTGCGCGTTTTTCTCGATAATAAGCTTGGACAGCAGATAAATCATCACGACAAAAAGCAGCACCGCGAAAACATCGAGCATCACCATCATGCTGCCCATCGACACGTCAAGCTGCCTCGTCACCTTGGTGAGCCCCTCAAAATCAATGATGGTCCCGAAATATTTTTCATTGATATCCGTGATTTTGCTCGAAGACAGATAACCGGAAAAATAATCCTCGGAAACATCAAAACTTTTGGCAAACAGCCTTTGAGTCATAAAGACGCAGACCGCGCCTTCATAGGGATAAATACCGCCGATCTCAAAGGTATAGGTTTTGTCCTCAAACGCTTCTTTAAGGGTGATGTGATCTCCGGGGGATAGCATATATTTGTCAGCGTAGGCCTTGGAAATATAAACTTTGTCGCTGGTATCATCGATTTTCACGTATCGGCTGTGACGGTCAATACCGTAAACAGAAATATCCTCAACTTTATAATGGTTGTCCCCCATGGATTTCAATGAGATGATTGAAAATTTTTCGGCGTCGGGATTATCGGTTTGGATGCCGGTCTGAAAAAAGATACCGCTTAACATGGTGACGAGCGGGTTGTCGCCGGACATATTTTCGACGGGCATATTGAGCATGTATTGATAGTCGCAAAGCATATTTTGTCCGATCGTGTCCTGATAATGATGAATGGTCGCCGGCAAAAACAACCCGAACATCAGCAACGCGTTGGCCAAAAGAATGCCGAAAAACATCACGATGTAACCTCCGGCATTTTGAAAGATAATCCGCAGGCGAAAGCGTCTGAAAATCGGCAGCCGGTGACTGAGAGGAACCGCTTTTTTCCCTTTGTTCCGTCTTAAATCCCTGCGCAAAAACTTAAGCGGCGAAAGCCTTAATTTCCGGTACAGGCTGAGATAAGTGATGATCAACATCACAACGAAAGGAATGATCGTCGTCTCGAAAAACGCGGTGGCGTTCCAACGGGTAACATAAGTCGGCAGGCTGTAGCTGTTGTAATATAGATAGGCACAAAGATCTTTAAATATCGTATACCCCAAAACATTGCCAACGACAGCCGCGAACAGCGAAACAATCATCGGCAACGCCAAGTAATGCCGAATGAGTTCCCCGCGGGTATACCCCGATGCCAAAAGGGTGCCGATGACGGCGGACTCCGCGGTAATGGTATCGCTGATAGTCACGGCAAATACAAAAGCGATAATGACGATCATAATCACGAGAAACAACTCGATCATCGCTTTGTCGCTTCCCATATCGTCACCGGTAAACATGATGGCTTGATTGGCGTAACGCGGGGTAAAAGCTTTGAGGGGAATCGTTTTGGCGACAACCTTCATCAAATGATCGCTTCGTTCTTTTTCCGCCTCAGTCGTCCGCGGAGGATCATTGTAGGTAAAGGCGTAATCATAGGTCAGACCGTCGGAATCAAAAGTGTCGAAAACCGATTGGGGCACAATGCCCACACCGAATTTGACGGCGTCGAACATCATATCCGTATTATCGGAAAACATTGTGCTGTAATCCGATAAGGCGGCAAAACCGGTCACGCGATAATCAAGTCCGCCAATGGTTAAAGTATCTCCGATTTTGATGCCGTTGTTGTTGGCATAACATCGATCGATGGCTATCTCGCCGGGCCCTTTTGCGGACTCTCCCGCCATCATGCAAACCTTGTTGACCGCTGTTCGGTCGGCGAACAAACGCAAAGTCGTGCCGCCCGATACCGCCTGATCCGAATAAAACAGCTTGTAGACTTTAACACCTTCGGCTTCAATGGTTGCCTTTTGATAGGCGTTGATGGGACGATCCGAGACAAAATTGCCGTCTTCGATGTTGTATTTCTCAAAGCTTTCGTTATAGGCGGCAATCATGCTGTCATCAGCTACCAAAAATCCCGAGCAAAAACCGATGCTGATCACCAGCATGATAAAAATCACAGCGTATTTTCCAAAATCACTTTTGAGTTCCCGAAGAAGGCGTTTGTTAAGAGGATTTCTCATCGAGTACCTACCATTCCAATGCTTCAGCCGGGATTTTATCCGGATTGTCTATCCGGTCGCGAATCATGCCGTCTTTGAGACGAACCGTCACGTCCGCCATATGGGAAATCGCGTCGTTGTGCGTCACCATAACAACCGTGCTTCCGTATTTTTGATTAACCGTTTCGATGAGTTTTAATATTTCTTTGGATGTTTTGTAATCAAGGGCCCCCGTCGGCTCATCGCAAAGCAGGATTCCAGGATTTTTGATAACGGCACGGCCGATGGCCGTGCGCTGTTGCTGCCCGCCGGAAAGCTGTCCGGGCAATTTGTTCTGATGCATCGTAAGACCCAGAATTTCCAATATTTCATCGATAGGCAGCGGATTTTTCCCCAGATAACCGCCAACTTCGATATTTTCTCTTACGGTCAGATTGGGAATCAGGTTATACATCTGAAAAATATATCCCAGATGTTCTCTGCGATAAGCTGTCAATTCCGTGCCCTTCATCACTGACATGCGTTTGCCGTCTATCTCAATTTCGCCGGAATCCGCTGAGTCAATCCCGCCGATAATGTTGAGCAGCGTGGATTTTCCCGAACCCGACGGACCAAGCAGTACGCAAAACTTACCTTTGTCCAGTTCAATACTCACATTTTTTAAGACGTCAACTTTATTTTCGCCTTCACCGTATGATTTTGTTACGTTTTCGAGTTTTAAAAACATGGCTTACCTTCTAATGATAAAATAAAAAATGTCAACGAAAACTTCGTCGCTCTATGCGGCATTCTTCATTAGTTAGCTTACGCTAACATCATTAAAAAGTCAAGCGTTTTATCTGCGCGTATACCAGCCGGATTCATTTTCGCCCAATCAAAAAACCCGCCGTTCAGCGGGTTGAAAAGTTGTTAGATTTGTATTGCGCGGTTATTTTCAGTCCGCGTCTTTTGCGGTGTCTTGCTTTTCTTCTGTCTTCTCGCGATCTTCTTTTTGTTCGGATTCTTCCGGTTTTACGCCGTCTTGTTTTTCTTCCAACGCCACGCCGTCTTCTTTTGATTCGGATGCATCCGCTTGCGTGTTCTCCAGTTTCTGCCCAGCCGTTTGCGTAGCGGGTTTCACATAGCGGAGCAGCACCTTACACACGGCCATTGTCAGAATACCGGCGAGGATGGCTTCCGGCACACCATTGATGCCGATGACACCCATAATGACGCCGAAAAGCGCTGAAAAATCAATTTCTCTGGCCGCCGCGTAGGCTTGGCCGAAAAAGACATAAATGCCGCCCATCACCAAAATCGTGTTGGTCATGGAACCCGCGACGCCTGCAATGGTCAAATCCACCGCGTCGTTTTTAATGACTTTCTTCAGTCCATGGTAAGCATAATAGGGAACAACACCTACCAGAATTCTCGGTACCATACAAATCACCAGGCTCATAAAATTACCCGACGCGCCGCCGATCGTAATAAAAGGCGAAAACACAAATGACGTGACCGTAGGATTAATCGTGTTGGAGATCAAACTGGTGATCCCGAAAACCGTGCCCAAAAAAGCGCCGGCAAAAGGTCCGAGCATAATGCTGCCGATGATAACGGGCACATGAATAATCGTTGCCCGCGTCACACCCAGAGGAATATAACCGATGGGCGTAAATGCCAGCAAAATGATGATGGCCATAAACATAGCCATCTGAACCAGGTCCGATGTCTTTCTTTTTTGCATAATTAAAACCTCCTTGCTGCCGTTCTCCAAAAACGGAGATACAGTGCTTTTTGGTGTATGCGCACCATTTTGTATTGTACAGGATTAAAGACATTTTGTCCATACAAACATTCAATCTTTTCACGTCGCCTGAATGCTCTGACGCGCGAGCGTGTCTCGCACACGGTCGTTCGGCAAAGGAATTACCTCGCAAAAAGCGCCGAAGCATCATCACCGCTTCAGCGCTTTTCATGAAATGATATGAGTTGAATTTTAAGTCTGTGAGGAGGATAAACGATCTGGCTGAGACGAAGATAGCGGGAATATTTGCGAATTGTCCGCGTTTTCGTCCGTAAGTTTGTCGGCGTCTTCGGTTTTCTCGTCCGAATTGTGAGCCGAAGGCGTTGGCGGTGTTTCACCCGTATCGGTTTCACCGCCGCCGTTGGTCCCCGGGTTTGCCGGCACAATCGACGGAGTGGAGGGCTCCGCGACGGGATTACCGCCGGGTGCCGGTGCCGCCACCACAGGCGTTTTTGCTGTCGGGTCAACCGTTGGCGGTGTGTTTTGTCCGCCGGAACCGGAGCTGCTGCCTGAATCGCTTCCGCCGCCTTGATGACTTTCCGGCGTGACCGCCGGAGCAGTGGCTGTTTGCGCCTTTGTGACGTTTTGGTCATGCTCGGCAATCATTTCTTTGACAGGCTTGGACGTGTAATTGTTAACGGATTCTCCGCTTGGTGTTGATGACGTTGTGCCACCACCTGCCTGTTTGGCAATGAGCATTTCTTTATAGCGCCCGCTGCTCATGCCCAACGCTTCCGCTTCTTTGGCTTCGTTCATGGTCGATGTGGTCACCGACAGCATCACCGCTTCGTCGCCGCTGATGGCTTTTTTGATTTCTTCTTTGAGTTTCTCCGAAATGCTTTTGTCATCCGTCGCGACATTGGTTAATATACAATTGTCTTTTCCTTTGCCCAAAAATCCTTTTTTGTAAAGAAGGTTTTTGGTCTGGCTGATGGCATCCGTCAGCGGCACACCCATAATGTGGTCTTTTAACTCCGCGACTATCGGCTCCGCGTCTTTGTTAACGGCTTTTACCGAAATAACACAATCTTGACGGTTAACGGCATATTCAATAGAGGGGTTTACATCCAAACTAACCGTCGCGCACGTGAGCATGGACGACCAGACATATCCGAGTGTCGCAAAACACAGGAGGAAAACCGCGGCAACGGCAGCGCACCATTTCGCCATCCGGGGAGACGTTTCGGGCTTCGCGCGCAGCACCACTGTGTCTCCGACTTCACATTTTCTTCGGATGGTTTTAATGTCGCCGGTTTCCGTTAGAACAACAGTTTCCTGATCCCGGACTGCCAAAACGATTGCTTTCATGACAATCACCTAATTCCTTTTGTAATTTATATAAATTTCCTTATTTTGACAGCGTGCAAAGGCCGTGAAAATAACGTGACCGGTCCAACATTATTTTTGACCTTTGTCTACAAATTTGAGATATTCTGCCAATAGCGGGTATTCTCTCGAGAGAATCTCTATCCCCGCTATGATATATTTTCGATGATTCTCCAAAATATTTCGGGGTACTTCGCAATTTTTGCAAATTTCTTTTATCGGCAGCTTTCTTTTTCCCCGAACATAGGTCAAAAGTCCGTCATCTTTCAGAACCGTCCGGATGACGATGGCGCAATTATTTTTGGTTTTGCCGGCTTTGGGCGAAACCGCAGGTAAATCGAAAAACGAAATCTCATAAAACGCCAGCACGCCGGACAGTGCTTCAATCTCATCTTTGATCTGGGTGGAGCCTCTGAAAACCGTCATCGCCTCGCCGCTGATTTTGGAGCTGACCTCCAACTGAACGGATGATGGATTATCGGTCAATTCCGCGGATAACGTATCCGGTCCGACGGCCTGTTCATTTTGATGCTTGGATTCTTTGTTGTAATAGTCGATGAGCCGCCGACGGATAACCATTGCCGCGAACCCTTTAAAACTTCCCTTGCTTTTATCATAGGTCCGGACGGCCTCGCTGAAAGCAATCAGCGCCACGCTCCATTCGTCATCGCTTTCGCTTACATAGTGGTGGGCGGTTTGATAGGCTGTTTTTAAAATGAAATTTTTATGCGTTTTGACCAGCGCTTCAAAAGCTTCTTCGCTTTCTTTTGCTTTAATGGCGGAATCGTCGTCTTTTCGAAAAAAAGCCATATCAAACCTCCTTTCCGTTCTCTCTGTTTTCCCGGCAGATTGCTTTCGAGAACGTGGTGTTTTCAAAAAAATGCACAATATGATTGAAATTTTTTCAATTTCTTGTTTTTTTAAACTATTTTGTGCAAATAAGGGAATTATCGGTTATAATAACCATATCTGATAATTCTATCTACTTTATAATTAAGGAGCTGTTTACGATGAAATTGTGGGTTATCATAAAAAAAGAGTCAAATGTTCTCGCTTTACCTTTTGCCTTCCCATCCGAAAAAGAAGCGCGTAAATATCTGCTTTACGGCTCAACAATCCGCGCGGAAGATTTTGATAAGCATACGGTAATCGAAATAGACAGCGATACCTTCGAAGAAATGGTGCATACCTATCGTCTCGAATATCCCAATTAAATCGCCGATGTGTTTAAAGCGGCGTTGCCGATGTATTCGCATCGGTGTTTTTTTTCGGCCGGACGAGGAAAATCCCCGTCCGGCCGAATGGTTTTTAGTTTGAGACGTATTGCTTTTCAAATTCATCCAGCGGTATCGGTTTGCTGAAATAATATCCCTGGAACATTTTACATCCCGTTTCTTTCAGAAAGTCAACCTGTCTTTGAGTTTCTACACCTTCGCAAAGGGACACAATGTCCAAATCGGCAGATAAGCCGATAATGGATTTTAGAATTTTTTTCGCTCTTTCTTTTTCTTTGGTCTCATTGAGAAAAACCATATCGATTTTCAAGACATCCACTGGAATGTCCTTGAGCATATTCAGTGAAGAAAAGCCGCTGCCAAAATCGTCCATCTCCACCAAAAAGCCCGAGCTATGAAGCTTATCAATCAGTTCAAGACGATTGTCAATATTGTTCATCATCACTGTTTCCGTGATTTCAAGCCTGAGTTTTTCCGGCGAAATGCCGTATTCCTTCACCAAGTCGGTGAATCGTTTGTGAATATCCATGAAATAAAAATCTTTGGGTGAAATATTCACAGACAGGAACAAATCGACACCCGATTCCTGCCATTTTTTTAAGATACGGCAGGCGGATTCCCACATATGATAGTCAACCTTGGCGATCATGCCGTTTTTTTCAAAAACGGAGATAAATTCACCGGGAGACAAAAAGCCACGTTCGGGATGAATCCAGCGCGCCAGCACTTCCGCCCCGACAATCCTTCCATCTCTGTCAACCTGGGGCTGCAAATATGGACGAATCTGCCCTTCAGTGATGGCCTCATCAAGCGACGTCGTCAATCTTTGCGCCATAATCAGGTTTTCTCTCAGATTGCTGTCATAATAGCTCACCTTTGACTGCCATTCATTTTTGACGGCGGTAATGGCCATAATGGCGCGGTCAATCATCACAGAGACGGAAATTGCCGGATTTTTAATTTCATAAACGCCGGTATGAATCACAAGAGGATAATTCACATCGCCGG
>CACZTE010000274.1 GCA_902784045.1 uncultured Eubacterium sp.
TCAGTCTCGCCGGGAAAGCCGGCAATGATGTCCGTCGTCAGCGCCGCGTAGGGAAAAATTTTTCGGATATTGTGGACAATCTTTCGATACTGGGCTGTCGTATACCGTCGATTCATACGGGATAGCACCGCATCACTTCCACTTTGAAGCGATAAATGAAAATGCGGGCAAAAGGCTTCCAGTTTAGACGCCCGGTCAAGAAAATCACTGGTGATGGACAGCGGCTCTAAAGAGCTTAGTCGAATACGCTCGGCACCGGGAACGGCGGCCACCGCTTCGATGAGATCGATGAGTCCCAAATTGCCCGGTAAATCAAGGCCGTAGGACGCCACGTGAATACCGGTGATGACAAATTCTTGAAAGCCCGCTTCTACCAGTTGTTCAACCTCGCGGCACACGGATTCGATACCGCGCGAACGTACACGCCCTCTGGCATAAGGCACAATGCAATAACTGCAAAACCGGTTGCACCCGTCTTGAACTTTGATAAAAGCTCTGGTTTTATCACGGCGTTTCGCGATGGGCATTTCCTCATAGGCGAGATCGGTTGGCAGGGCCTCGACATAGTTTTTGGGCTGATGATTTTGTAAAAAGGTTTCTACCCGTGAGACCATCCGCATTTTGTCCCGAGTACCGACAACGATATCGACGCCTTCAATGGCCGAGACCGCTTCTGGATTAACCTGGGCGTAGCAGCCTGAGGCCACGATGACCGCGTCGGGATTTTGCCTGCGGATTTGTCTAATGAGTTTTCTACTCTTGCGGTCTCCGAGATGGGTCACCGTGCAGGTGTTGATGACAGCCACGTCCGTTTCTGCGGTAATCGAGACCACCTTGTACCCTGCCTGCGCGAAGCAGGCTTTCATCGACTCTGTATCCGCGTCATTGACTTTGCAGCCGAGATTGGCAAAAGCGACGCGTTTTTGTTGTTGAATCAAAGCATCATTCCTTCCGAAATATTATCATAAATCATCCGTTAAATATGACGGCTTTCAAACGCATTTTCGCGTATAGTTTGACGACATCATCATTTTTTAGTAAACGCCAAGTGTAAAGTCGTCTCGATTTCCTCATAAAGGCCCAAACTATCTGATGACGATTGATTAGACCAAACCAAAGGCATAGGCTAACATGGCGCCGAGGGCCGGGCCCGCCGTCTCAGTGCGCATCACACGGGTGCCGAGTGAGACTACCCGGGCGCCAGCGTTTTGAAGGGTCAAAACCTCAATTTCCGTAAAGCCGCCTTCAGGGCCAATGATGACCGCGGCGTTGTCCGGCGTTTTGCCGAAGGCTTGAAGAACTGTGTGCAGTCCCGGATTTCCCTCGCCGACATGGGCAAGCAAAACCAGGTCGTAACCCGCCAGCATCTTAGCGACAACGTTGATATCCGCCAGGGGCTCTTCCACCGATGGAATGATGCCGCGGCCGGCCTGTTTGGCGGCCTCATAGGCGATGCGCCCGCGTCTGATGGTCTTTTTGAAATCGGCGTTTTTGGGGCGGTTCACTGTGCGTTCCGCCGTAAAGGGCACAAAGGATGTGTAGCCGAGTTCGGTTCCTTTTTGGATGATCTCATCCAGTTTTTTCCCTTTTGGTATGCCCTGAAACAGGGTGAGTTTGAAGGGCAGTTCACCCCGTGAATAGTTGACGATGTCAATTTCCGCAAGCAAATGGTCGTCAAGGACTTCTTTGATATGACAGATAAAATCGGTTCCGGCGCCGTCGCACACTTCAAACCGTTCGTCATGAGCAATGCGAAGCACATGGATAAGATGATGAAAATCCTCACCGGCTATGACAATCTGGCCGATGGGATCCATTTCCGGTGTCGTTTCGTCTCTCGGAAAAATCGTAACGTTTTTGGGTTCTGTAAAAAATCGATGCATCAGTCTTCCCTCTTTACAGCAATTACTGCGTCCCATTCTCCCATGGATTCGACACGGTCAATCTCAAAGCCTGTAGCCGTGAGTTTTTCCACTACATCGGCCACTTTGTCGTGGATAATGCCCGAGGTGATGAATATCCCGCCGGGTTTGATCGCCTCCGCCGCGGTATCGGCCAGCACCACGATAACTTCCGCCAAAATGTTGGCGACAATGATGTCGGCTTTCGCGCCGGGGTCAATGACATCTAAGAGATTGCCTTCACGGATATCCACAATGTCCGA
>CACZTE010000275.1 GCA_902784045.1 uncultured Eubacterium sp.
ATCAAATTGTTTTTACGATTTAAAACTATTCGCAATATCTAACACGGTCTTCACCGTATATTGAATGTCTTGCATCGATGTCATCCGTCCAAGACTAAATCGTACCGTACTGACTGCGTCTTCACGGCTTTTCCCAATGGCAATGAGCACATGAGAAGGTTTGGTGTCATTTGCCGTACAAGCCGACCCTGCCGAAGCGGCGATGCCGGCAATGTCCAAACGCATTAACATTAAATTGGCGGGGACGCCCGGAAAAGTCATGTTGATATTGCCGGGAAGCCTGTGTTTTCGCGAACCGTTTAACACCGCGTCAATGCCCGAATCAAAAAGAGCATCTATAAAACAATCTCTCAATTCTTTTAAATAAACATTGTTGAGCGCTTGCTCTCCCGCCATCACAGCCGCTTCTCCGAAACCGACAATTGCAGGAACATTTTCCGTTCCCGCGCGGTGTGCGTTTTCCTGTTCGCCTCCATAGATAAGCGGTTCAAGATTGATGCCTTTTTTGATATATAGCGCTCCAATTCCTTTGGGTCCGTAAATTTTGTGGCCGGATAAAGACATCATATCAACACCGAGCGTATTGACATTTAAAGGGATTTGACCAAATGCCTGAACCGCGTCCGTATGAAACAAAATATCAGGTTGGTAAGCTTTGACACAGGCCGATAATTCGGCAATAGGCTCTATAACGCCGATCTCGTTGTTAGCCGTCATAATTGAAACCAATGCCGTATCCGATGTTAACGCCGCTTTAAGTGTTTCCTCAGAAATGATACCATTGGCGTCCGGCTTGAGATATGAGATGGAAAAACCTTGTTCTTCAAGATGACGACATGTATTTAAAATGGCATGATGCTCGATTGCTGAGACGATGATATGTTTCTTTTCGCTTCGGCTCATCACACTTCGAAGCGCCCAGTTATCCGACTCGCTTCCTCCCGATGTAAAAAATATTTCATCGGAGGAGCAGCCGATAGCAGACGCAATTTGTTCTCTGGCGCGGGTAACGGCGGCTTTTCCTTCTCTGGCTTCACCGTAAATACCCGAGGGATTCCCGAATTTTTCAGAGAAATACGGCATCATCGCGTTAAGCACTTTCGGATCTGTCGGTGTCGTGGCGGCATGGTCCATATAAATGCGTTTCACGACATCACCTCTTTTGACGCATTATCCACCAAATCCTTCAGGGTTCGGTTGTCTATAACGTTTCGGATGCTTTGATGCACGTCCATCCAAAGCCCTCTTGTTGCGCAGACTGCCGTTTTGCCGCATTTAAAATCGGTATTCGCTCCGCCAACGCAAGGCGATATTTCAATCGGTCCTTCCAAAGCGTCTATCACTTCACCAACGGTAATTTCCGATGGATCCCGTGTGAGAACATAACCTCCTTTTGCACCACGTACGCTCTTGATTAAATTTGTTTTTTTGAGTTGCGCAAACAATTGCTCCAAATAGGCATCGGAAAGCCCCTGCTTTACAGCAATATCTTTGATAGAAATTGGACCTTCTCCGTGTCTGGCCGCCAACTCACACATGGCCAACACACCATATTCACCTTTTGTCGATAATTTCATAGTTCTTTCAAACACTCCGATGTTTCTGCGAATTGCACTAAAACAAGCAGAATTAAGGTGTATGCGACGTCATACTGACGATTGTTTGTCCATATCGTTCAATCACAGCATCAGACAATCCGTCAATATCGTATAATTCATCAACGCTTTGCGGTTTCGCTTCGACAATGGCATCAATCATGTCATCGTCGATAAAATGAATATCATCCGTTGCGTTGACACTCATTTCCTGACCTCTCCAGACAAAAAGCGAATTTCTGAGATTGAGCTCAGACGGTGTGAATTTGCCCTCCGGCACATCCTTGGGAAGGGCTTTTTCTTCAGATTCCGCTATTTCTTCTTCCACTTCTCTTTCTTCACTTTCAGCCTGGGCAGCAGTTTCTTCAATGGATTGCTCGGCACGCATATCGTCTTTGAGAGCCGACAAGCGTTCGGTTAAGTTTTCATCGCTTTTCAGCACATCAATGACCTTTTGCATTTGGGTCATCGCGTCTTGATCAAACACTTGATCGTGCTCTTGCGAGTCATTCACTAGGGTGTCTTTTAACGCATCCGCGTTAAGTACGCGGACATTACCATTTTCACGAAGCTCAATATCCCGTATTTCGCAGGTATTGTTTAAGACAACATAACTGTGATAATCGGTATCGGCCGTTTTTGGGAAAAAGGTTTTGAGCAATTTTACTTCTTCATCAATCGCAAGAACCGGATTATCCATATAATCCTTGCTTTCCGGCGTGCGAAACCGCGTCCACCATTTGCTGTCTTCGGTACCGATAATATAGGTCTTTCCGACATTGAGAAATGCAAACAGATAAAATCCTGTTGGTGCCAATGACACATGATTAAGCAGATGAATGTCTCCGTCTTTTGTCGGCAAGAAGAGATTTTGGTTATAAACATGACCGTAATCTGACATTTGCGCCATGACATCGTAAATGACGCTGTCATCATTAAAATCAGCGATGGATGTCGCTACGGCAACCGGTTCGTTTTCTTCGCCTGATTCCAAATCGGAATAATCGATTTGCTCCAATGTGTCAGATTGTTTGTCATCATTCATTTCTCTTTTCGAAAAAACAATGTCCTCGGCTGTTTTTCTTGCATCTTCGGAATGATCGTCTTTCTTTTTAGAAAAAACTGATTTTAGTTTTCCATTATTAGAAGGGGCGTCGGAAGATTGTTCTTGGTTTGCGCTTTTTTGTCCTCCGCGGATGACCAAAAAACACGCTGCCAAAAAAGCAACGCCAACCACTATGCAGACGATTATCTCCATAATACCCATAATGTCTATAATCCTCCAATATAAAGATGAAAGTATTATAGCACATCCCGTGATAAATACAAATAACAAAGTTGTTTTTACTGGAGCTATAATATCCATACAAAATCCCTTCATCACACCGCCCAATTTATAAGGAATACTAAATAAACAAAGTATATAATGAATCACAAATAATAAAGGAGGAAACCCATGAACAATGAAAATGAATTGAATGCGGGTGGGCAATCCGGCATTAACAACCCGGCTGAAGCACCGCAAAGCAACCCTCAAAGCACCGCTGTCAACGACACTAACACGAATCAATTGGGAATGCAGACAAACATGCCCGCTGAAGCTTCCCCATCTCAAAACACAGAACCGCTATCTCAAGTAAATCCCGGCCAACAAGGCTACGCGCCTCAAGCCGGTCCGCAGTCAACGCCTGTCTCTCCGACAGAACAGATTCCGATTCAGGGAAACATAGGTAACGGGCAACCCGCACCCGAACAATCGCAACAGACTGCGACTCCCCAAGGAACTGCCGCTTCGCAGCCGCAATATCAACCTCAACAGCAACAATCCATACCCAATGGAACAATGGTCGGACAGCAATATCAATCCCAAACAGGTGCCGGCGGTGGATACCAAGGACAAAACAACGCGCCGTATAACGGTGGTAGATCCACACCGCCAACGGGAAATTACTCAAGAACCAAAGGTTTCGCCATCGCCTCACTAATCTGCGGTATTTGCTCAGTTGTATTTTGCTGTTTAGGCTTTTTAGCACTGCTCGCGGGGATAGCCGCTGTTGTTTTTGCGATTCTGGTTTTATCCGACACCGACAAAAACGGCTCTCTCTATCCTGATTCAAATACCATGCGCGGTATGGCCATTGCCGGCCTTGTTTGCGGCATTATTGGTACCATTTTCGGATTGTTTGCTTTAATCGGCATTCCGTCTTTCTTTAGCATCATGCATGATGGTCCATTTGATGATTTTGATTCCTTCGGACCGTATATGGATTTCTAAACACATAATGCCAGTATAATTAATGCCTCGGATTTCTCCGGGGCATTTTGCACATTGTTTGATGATAAGATTGCTTTTTTATTTGTGCGCTTTATAGATATGCCACTCGTTTTGCCATGATACGGCCAAAAAAGTAAAATAATCAAAGCACATCATTATCTCAAACTAATCCACTAAATCAAGGAGAAGATATGCAAACTTCAGAAATGATGAATCGCACCGTTTATCGATTGTGCTGGGTCTTTTTATGCCTGCTGCCGATTTTATTCATCAGCATAACACAAATTCCGATTCTCCGTGATTTTGTATTCAAACCATGTGTTTTTTTTGACGCAACCGGCCTGTTCTGTCCGGGCTGTGGCGGCACGCGTTCTATCATTGCTCTATTTTCGGGTCATCCAATCAAAAGTTTATTGCTTCATCCTTTTGTGCTTTATTTTGTGATTTGTTTTTCGTTGTTTTTTATTTCTCAAACCCTTTCCCGTCTGACAAAAGGTCGTATTAAAGGCATGAATTACCGTAATATATATGTCTATATCGGCCTCGGCATCATTCTGGTTCAGTGGCTTGCAAAAAACATTGTTTTACTGACAACCGGCACGAATTTTTTATCATTAATTTAATCAATCGGTGTATCGATAATAAATAAAATGATTGGCAAAGGATTATCCTAACAGTTACTTTTTACTTCAATGATTAAGTCAAGTGATAAATGTGGATTATACCTGAATCCGTGAAATTTAGAGTTTTGTTATAGGGATTAGCATTTCCCATTGGAA
This sequence comes from uncultured Eubacterium sp., assembly GCA_902784045.1. Classification (GTDB taxonomy): domain Bacteria; phylum Bacillota; class Clostridia; order Eubacteriales; family Eubacteriaceae; genus RUG12931. Next base: position 4,650 of record CACZTE010000275.1, read on the forward strand.
TCATAGCTGAGTTTTGCGGTAATCTGCGTC